>CBFDEE010000043.1:0-11433 GCA_965603745.1 uncultured Bacteroides sp.
CATCTGCACGGACTGCCCCGACAGACAGAAGGTTCTCTGCATCAGCCGGAGCAGTAATATAGGTCCACGGGTCATCGGGTTTTCCTTCATTGCCTGCACTGGTAACCACCAGGATGCCCTTTGATGCGGCAAGTGTGGCTGCCCGGGTAACCAGGGCGGTTTTTCCATCCATCTCTGAATATGTGTAGTTTTGCAGAGGATCTGTGTAGCTGATCGAATACCCGAGAGAGCTGTTAATAACGTCGGCACCCGCTGAATCCGCCAGCTCTGCACCGGCCAGCCAGTTGGCTTCTTCAATCCGGAATTCAGAACGTATATCCTCTGTCTCGATAAGCCAGTACCCCGCTTTGGGTGCCGTACCCCTGAACTCGCCTTCAATTATCCCTCCCATGATGGACAGGACATTAGTGCCGTGTGCTCCGTTCCCCTTCCAGAAAAATGCGGAATCGGGCTCAACGAAACTCCTGGTACCCAGAAGCCTTCCGCTCATAAACAGCGAATCAAATCCATGTATGGAGTCAGCGTTATAGAATCCGGCATCAAGAACGGCAATGAGCATGTCCTGTCCCTCGTATCCCATCTGGTGAAAATACTGTCCCTGCAACATCTCGCTCTGGTGATCAGACTTAAGTTCCTGTCCCTGCAGCATATACCCCTTCCGGTCTGCAGACGGTTCCTGTCCGGGGACAGGCTCAATCCATTTGCCGCCTGCACTTTTCTTTTTCCAGGGATAACGGTACAGGTAATCAACACCGGTAATGAATGAACGATAAGGAAGGATCTCTGCCAGGGAGGAATCTACGGTCCGGACTACGACGGCATTCATCCATTTGCTGGTGAAAAGGATCCTCAGGGGATATTCCGTAAGACTGTCGAGGTATACACTGCTGACGGGTAGGTCCTGCTCCGTTATTGCTATGCCCTGCCGGTTGCGCCTCTCGATCGCACGCAGGGAAAGGAATTCCTCCGGTTTATCCGTAGAGGATTCATTGAATTTCTTATCACTGAGCTGGATCCAGAACTTATAGTATGTCTCCTGCGCCATTACATCCATGGCCGCAAAAAGCAGCAAACCGATTAAGAACCCGGCCAGTCTCATACATGATGTGTGTTTCAGGGGCTTCTCTCGAAAAAGTTTTCGTATTCCGGTTCCGGGAATTTCCCGAGGTCTTTTTCAACATTATCCATGAACTCCTTCGCCCACTGTTCATACTCATCACTGTTCAGGCATTCCCCGTCACGGTATTGCAGTATGCGTTCCAGCTTGCCCTGGCTGTCATGATATTTCCAGTCACCGTCCATTTTCCCGTTTGAATAGGTACCGTCAAGAACCAGTTCATGGTTGCGGTTGAATACATGGTAATGGCCGTTAAGCTGATCCATTTCGTAGACGGACGAAAGGCGAAGCGTGGAATCTTCGTAATACTGCTTCCAGGCTCCGTGTTTCATGCCGTCTTTCCAGTACAGCACTTCTGCCTCGGGTCCATCGGCATAATACTTTATGGACGGACCATCCTTTTTACCCATCCTGTAGGATTCCCGGTAGGAGAGGGTTCCGGTATAATAGGAATAATAACACCAGATACTGTCCCGCTTCTGCCCGTCGTACTTTCCCATGGCGCCTGCCTGTCCGTTCCTGAAATACATCGTGGCGTATGAGGTTTCGCCGTTCCCGGAAAAGATCATCTCGGCCTTGAGCTTTCCATCGTCATAGAAGCGCTGCATTTTACCCACCGGTTTATCGTCCCTGAAAAAACCTTTGTACATGAGTTCGCCAGTCGGGTAATATTTTTTCCAGTGGCCCTGTTTCCGTCCCTGGCTATCCGCCTGGTTCCAGAGGGTGTCGGGTGGCGAAGCACCGGCCCCGCTGAATAAGAGGAGGATAAGGGCAAAAAGACTGAACGTTGAACGTAAACCGGCTGTCATGGATAAATGTTTTTGTAAAACTATATTGTTTCATGTAAATAAAAAAGGGCTGCTCAGCCTGATCTGGAGACAGCCCTTGATATTCATTCATATTCCGCTTACGGGATGCACGGATTGTAAGGCCGGCTATTGTAAGGCCGGTTGGTTTTTTCCCCCGGAGCCTATTTCACCTCTTCGAAATCCACGTCGGTTACCTCCTGGTCATCCTTCTTTTCATCACCGGAGGGATCTGCCTGTGCGGATTCATCACCTGCCTGCTGTTCCTGGCTGGCCTTATACAGTTCTTCTGAAGCTGCCTGCCAGAGTGAATTCAGTTCGGCAGTTGCCTTGTCAACAGCCTCCAGGTCCTGGCTCTTATGAGCTTCCTTGAGGGTCTCGAGAGCCTTTTCAATGGGCTCCTTCTTTTCCGGTGGCAGTTTGTCACCGAATTCCTTAAGCTGCTTTTCAGACTGGAAGATCAGTCCGTCGGCGGCATTAAGCTTATCGACCTTTTCCCTGGCCTGGGTATCGGTCTCTTCATTGTCCTTGGCCTCTTTTTTCATCTTTTCGATCTCATCGTCTGTCAGGCCGGTGGATGCTTCGATCCGGATGCTCTGTTCCTTGCCTGTACCTTTGTCTTTGGCAGAAACGTTGAGGATACCGTTCGCATCAATATCGAAGGTAACTTCAATCTGCGGCAGTCCCCTGGGTGCAGGGGGGATCCCGTCCAGGTGGAAGCGTCCGATCGTCTTATTGCCCTGTGCCATGGGCCTTTCTCCCTGGAGGACATGTATCTCCACCGAGGGCTGGTTGTCGGCAGCCGTTGTAAAAGTCTCGGCTTTTTTCGTGGGAATGGTCGTATTGGCTTCTATCAGCCGGGTCATTACTCCGCCCATGGTCTCGATACCCAGCGAAAGCGGGGTAACATCGAGCAGCAATACGTCCTTGACCTCACCGGTAAGAACGCCGCCCTGGATGGCTGCTCCGACTGCAACAACTTCATCCGGGTTCACGCCTTTTGAAGGTGATTTGCCGAATATTTTATTTACGGTTTCCTGGATAGCGGGGATCCGGGTGGACCCACCGACAAGAATTACTTCATCCACGTCGGATGCTTTCATACCTGCATCTTTCAGGGCCTTCTTACAGGGTTCAACCGTCTTTTGGATCAGGGCATCGGCAAGGCTTTCGAATTTAGCCCTGCTGAGTGTTTTCACCATGTGCTTGGGAATGCCGTCAACCGGCATTATATAAGGCAGGTTGATTTCAGTGCTGGATGAACTTGAAAGCTCAATCTTGGCCTTCTCTGCTGCTTCCTTCAACCTTTGCAGGGCCATCGGATCCTTGCGGAGGTCGATGTTTTCCTCTTTCTTGAAATCTTCCGCCAGCCAGTCTATTATGACCTCGTCAAAATCGTCACCCCCGAGATGCGTGTCTCCATTGGTGGACTTTACCTCGAAAACACCGTCACCCAGCTCAAGAATGGAGATATCGAAGGTACCTCCCCCAAGGTCAAATACGGCTACTTTTATGTCCAGGTTTTTTTTGTCCAGTCCATATGCAAGTGCAGCAGCAGTAGGTTCGTTAATGATCCTTTTTACTATCAGGCCTGCGATCTCACCGGCTTCCTTGGTAGCCTGACGCTGTGAATCGCTGAAGTAGGCAGGTACGGTAATGACTGCTTCGGTGACTTCATGTCCAAGGTAATCCTCTGCCGTCTTTTTCATTTTCTGAAGTACCATGGCAGAAATTTCCTGGGGAGTATATTTCCGGTCATCAATCTGCACCCTGGGTGTATTGTTCTCTCCCTTAACGACCTTGTATGGTACCCGGTTGATTTCTTTCTGCACCTTGTCATAGGTTTCACCCATGAAGCGTTTGATGGAGAATACCGTTTTAACCGGGTTTGTGATAGCCTGCCTTTTGGCAGGATCCCCGATTTTCCTTTCCCCGTTTTCAACAAATGCGACCATTGAGGGAGTTGTTCTCTTTCCCTCACTGTTAGGAATGACAACAGGTTCATTCCCCTCCATAACGGCTACACATGAGTTGGTAGTTCCTAAATCAATTCCAATAATTTTACTCATTATACTGTGTTGTTTGTAATTTATTATTCCGATTTCCAGTTCCCCGGTCAAGCATTGTGCCAATGACAAAATGATGAAAATATGGCATTTGTTTGCTGCAGGGTTTGCTGATATTGTGCCTGAGGTGACAAAACGTCAGTCCCCCTCATAATGAAAAAGCCTGCCGATTTGGTGGTGTTTTCAGTATTAATTATAAACTTTGTAGGCTCAGAAAATCAGAATTATGGCCCTACACGAAATCGTCAGGCGAGTTACAACGCACGTACTTCATGAAATGAAGCTGAAAGGTGAAAAGATCGCCATGCTCACGGCTTATGATTACTCCATGGCCAGGATCCTTGATGAGGCAGGCATCGATATCATCCTTGTTGGTGATTCAGCATCCAATGTTATGGCCGGCCATGAAACCACGATCCCCATCACACTTGAACAGATGATTAACCATGCGGCTTCCGTGGTACGGGCCGTAAACAGAGCATTGATCGTCTGCGATCTTCCTTTCGGGACTTACCAGGGAAATTCCAGGGAAGCCCTGGCTTCAGCCATCCGGATCATGAAAGAGACAGGGGCCCATGCCATTAAAATGGAAGGAGGCCAGGAAATACAGGAATCCGTTATCCGCATACTTTCTGCCGGGATACCTGTAATGGGCCATCTGGGCCTGACACCACAGTCTATCCATAAGTTCGGCACCTACGTTGTACGGGCCAGGGAGGAAGAAGAAGCAAAAAAACTCATCGAGGATGCTCATATCCTTGAAGACACGGGATGTTTCGGGATCGTTCTCGAGAAAATTCCCGCGGCTCTGGGAAGCAAGGTTGCGAAAGAGCTGAAAATACCGATCATCGGCATAGGCGCAGGTCCTGATGTAGACGGACAGGTACTCGTCCTGCACGACATGCTTGGGATTACCCAGGAGTTCAGTCCCCGGTTCCTCCGCCGCTATCATAATCTTTACGCCGAGATCAAGGGGGCAGTGGAAACCTACATCGAGGATGTACGCACCCTGCAGTTCCCCAACGAAAAGGAACAATATTAGTAGAGCCTGTGTATGAAAACATGGGTTTGAGTGTGGGTATGAGGTGTGCATCCTGTATAGGTGCAGGTGCGGGCATACTCGCCCCGGAATAACTGAAATGAGCAGGGAACTGGATATATTATTCGAGGATAACCATCTGATCGCTGTCAATAAAGCGGTGGGGCAGCTGGTGCAGGGGGACAAGACCGGGGATGTTTCACTCGATCTCCTTATAAAGCAGTACATCAAGAAAAAATACAAAAAGCCAGGGGAGGTGTTCCTGGGTGTCGTACACCGCATTGACCGGCCAGTGAGCGGGGTGATTGTCTTTGCCAGAACCAGTAAGGCCCTTACACGGATGAATGAGCTGTTCAGGGACAAGGAAGTGCGGAAAACCTACTGGTGCATTGTTAAGGAAATGCCCCGGCCGGAGGAGGCGACCTTACGGCATTACCTGGTGAAAAATGAATCACAGAATAAATCCTACGCATATGATAAGCCTCGGAAGGGGACAAAAGAAGCCATCCTTGACTACCGCCTGATCTCCAGGTCTGACAATTATTCCCTTCTCGAGGTATTGCTTCAAACAGGCAGGCATCACCAGATCCGCTGCCAGCTTGCCAAAATAGGCTCCAGGATAAGGGGTGATCTGAAATACGGCTATCCGCGTTCAAACAGGGATGGCAGCATCAGCCTGCATGCCCGCTCCCTGGAGTTTATCCATCCTGTCAGAAAAGAACCTCTTACGCTGAAGGCACCCGTGCCCGATGATCCGCTCTGGAAAGCGCTGGCAGGAGAGATACAGTGATACGGGATTCTTCCTGAAGGCACTTGCGGGAGAGATTCAGTAATCCGGGATTTGCCGGAAGGCGCTGGCGGATGAGGTTGAATGATTTGTCCGGAATTGGGACTTATTTCAGGAAAGAGGCGTCGAACGAAAGGGGCAGGAGGTCTTTTACCGAATTGGCTATATAAATCCTGTTTTTTCCATACATCAGGATGCGGACAGGCTTTCCGAAACGGTTTTCGCTCTCCAGAAGGGCCTGGCGGCATGATCCGCATGGGTAGACCGGTTCCTCAAGAAAATCACCTTTAATCATTGCTGCAACCGCCATTATTTCGATCCCGGAATCCGGATGGTTTGCATTTGCAGCGAACATAGCCACTCGTTCGGCACATAATCCGTCCGGGTATGCCGCATTCTCCTGGTTATTCCCTCTGACCAGTTCCCCGTTGTCGAGCAGCAGGGCGGCACCCACCTTGAACCCGGAGTAGGGAGCATAGGCGTTATGGGCTGCCTGAAGGGCCTCTGCTATGACCTGCTGCTCCTTTTCGGAAAGATTTTCCGGCTTGGCTGCTTCTCCAATATTTATGCGGATTTCCACGTTTTATACGATTCGGGCTCACTCAAAATTACAAATCTTGTTGATAAGTCCAAGTCCTTTTCCCGAAAGGGTTATGGCGTAAATACTATTTTTGACGCAAAATTATTTACCATGCGATCGCTTATGAAAGGCCTGTTCCCGGTGTTAATCCTGGCTTGCAATGTTCTTAATTCCGTTGCCCAGGACTGGACGCGGGAGGAGTATATCGATATATATGCAGACTGGGCCATCGATGAAATGAGAAGGAGCGGGATCCCTGCCAGCATTACCCTGGCGCAGGGTCTCCTGGAGTCAGATAACGGGAATTCGACCCTGGCCACCCGGGGAAATAATCATTTCGGTATCAAATGCCATGGCTGGAAGGGGAAGAATATCATTCATGATGATGATGAGAAAAATGAATGTTTCAGAAAATACAAATCACCGAAGGAATCGTACAGCGACCACAGCGACTTCCTGATGAACAGTCCCCGGTACTCCTTCCTCTTCGAACTCGACCAGACCGATTACAAGGGCTGGGCTAAGGGCCTGAAAAAAGCAGGCTATGCCACGACTCCCAAATATGCGGCCCTGCTGGTCCAGATCATCGAGGACAACGAATTGTACCGGTATGATAAAGGCAGAAGAAGGCTGAAGGAGGCGGGTGAAGATCAGCAGGATCTCGCGGATGATGATGATTTTGAGGTCGAAGTGGGACGCAGGATACTGGTCAGGAACCGCATCAATTATATAATCGTACAAGAGGGGGATACTTACCAGAGCCTGAATAAGGAACTGGATCTGATGCCCTTTGAACTGGCGAAGTATAATGAGATTGAGAGGGACTCGAAGCTGCGAAGGGGACAGGTCCTGTATTTACAGCCCAAGCGAAGTAAAGCTTCCGTGGAGTTCAGGTTTCATACGGTTGAGGAAGGGGAGGCCATGTACGAGATCTCACAGATGTACGGGATCAAGTTTAAAAAGCTGCTTCAGAAAAATCTAATGCACTCCGGGGAAGAGCCGGTAGCCGGAGACGTCATCCACCTTCGCAAAAACAAAAAGCTGCCGGAGGTTGAGCCGGAGTCCATACCGGTGGAAGACCGGGAGACGCCCGATACGACCGGGACAGGTGCCGAATGACCATCGGAGTTGTAAGGGCAGAAAGGTGCGGGTGTCGCATGACAACCGGAGTTGTAAGGGCAGAATGTTGCACGCGCGGGCTGATAAAGGTTCAGGGTTTTATTTAAACCGGTATGAGCAAAAATCCGGGATCCCCCTCAGGAACTCTTTTGCTCCCATTTTCTTTTTGCCTTCGAGTTGGACCTCCGTCAGGTTCAGTATCCCGTATATGCACACCACCTCGATCCTTGATTTGCCATCGCAAAGGAGGGTCCGGGGATTGTACACCGACTCTCTTTCAAGCTTTTCCGCTGCATAGACCTTCAGTTGACGTTCCTTTCCATCGGGAGCGATGATGGTTGTCCAGGCTGCAGGCGAGGGTGAGAGTCCCCGAATATGGTCATGAATAGCGCTAACGGACTGATCCCAGTCAATCCTGCAATCTTTCTTGAAAATCTTCGGTGCGATCTTTAGTTTCTCACCGGGTTTTACCATCAGAGACTGCTCGATGCCGGGCGGATTACCCTTCTCAATCGATCGGACCGTCCGTACAAGCAGGCCGGCTCCCGCTTCCATGATCCGGTCATGAAGCGTGCCGGCGTTGTCGTCAGGATGAATGGGGACCGGTTCCTGCATAATGACCTTTCCGGTATCAATATCCTTTCTAATATAGAAGGTGCTGACTCCCGTCTCCGTTTCTCCGTTCATGATGGCACGGTTGATGGGTGCTGCGCCACGGTATTGCGGGAGCATGGATGCATGCAGGTTAATGGTGCCGTGGGGAGGCAGGCTCCAGACTTCCTCAGGAAGCATGCGGAATGCTACCACAACGATCAGTTCCGGATCAAGAAGGGAAATACTATGGATAAAATCAGGTGATTTCAGATTCCCGGGCTGAAGGATTTGCAGTTTCCGGTCAAGCGCATAGTTTTTTACAGCGCTTGTCTGGATCTTCCTGCCCCTTCCGGCAGGTTTATCAGGTGCCGTAACCACAGCGGCAACCTCCTGGCCGTCCTTCAGCAATGCTTTAAGGCTGGCCACGGCAAAATCCGGCGTGCCCATGAAAAGTATCCTCATTCTTCGGGATCGTATTTTGCCAAATCGAGGAAGTGACCCATCCTGTCCTGCTTGGTTTTCAGGTACCGGGCATTGTATTTGTTTGGTTCGATACGGAGGGGAACATTCTCTTCGATCGTCAGTCCATAGCCCTCCAGGCCGGCCCGTTTTACAGGATTATTTGTGATGAGTTTAAGCTTTCCCAGTCCCAGTTCAACCAGTATATTGGCGCCGACCCCGTAATCCCTCTCATCCTCTGAGAAGCCGAGATCCAGGTTTGCATCAACGGTATCCTTCCCCTGTTCCTGGAGTTTATAGGCTTTGATTTTATTGAAAAGCCCGATGCCCCTGCCTTCCTGGTTCAGGTAAATGATCACGCCCTTTCCCTCTTTATCTATCATCTCCATGGCTGTATGCAATTGTGCACCGCAGTCACAGCGATAGGATCCGAAAATATCCCCGGTCATGCAGGAAGAATGTACCCGGGTCAGAACGGCTTCACCGCGTGTCCATTTCCCCTTGACAAGGGCTATGTGCTCCAGTCCGTTGGACTTCTGGATGAAAGGTATCAGGCTGAAGGTCCCGAACTGGGTCGGGAGATTCACCTCCACTCCCTTGATAACTATGCTTTCCGTTCGCAGGCGGTAAGCGATAAGGTCCTTAATCGTAATGAGTTTCAGGTCGAATTTCCTGGCTATCTCAAAAAGCTGCGGGAGCCTGGCCATGGTTCCGTCCTCGTTCATTATCTCCACCAGCGCCCCGCCGGGTTTTAATCCTGCCATACGGGTCAGGTCAACAGTAGCTTCGGTATGCCCGGACCTTCTGAGTACACCTTTAGACCTTGATTTGAGCGGGAAGATGTGCCCGGGACGGGCCAGGTCCGCCGGCCTGGTAACCGGGTCAACCAGGGCTCTGATGGTTTTGGCACGGTCGCTGGCCGAGATCCCTGTGGTCGTTCCGTGTCCCATAAGATCTACGGAAACTGTGAAGGCGGTCTGGTGCAGGCTGGTGTTTTTACCTACCATCAGGTCCAGTTCGAGCTCATCACACCTCTCCTCCGTGAGTGCATTGCAGATAAGTCCCCGTCCGTGCATTGCCATAAAATTCACGGTTTCGGTTGTGATATTCTCGGCGGCAGCGACGAAATCGCCCTCATTCTCCCTGTCCTCATCATCCACCACGATGATAATATTTCCCTTCCTTATCTCTTCGATTGCTTCATCAACCGTGCTGAATTTTCCTAGTTCAGTTTCCTGTTCTTTTTGTTGGGTGCCAGACATCCGTTTCTGTTCCTTTAATGAATTTCATGAACCCGGCCAGAAGAGCCAGGTTCATGCTGTAGAAATGTGTAATGAACCGCAAAAATACAATATGTATGTTTATTTTCCTTAATAATAAGTCTATAATCGGACTGAATAGCAGTGCTGCCTGGACCAGTACAAGAACCAGGTAAAGCCGGCTTGAAACAGAAAGAACAATACTGGAAGCCATGGCCAGCAGAAGGAAGAACGGACCCAGCCAGCGAAGGACTTTATGCGACAGGAAACTGAATGATAGCCCGGTACCCGGTGGCCAGATAAGCCTGAAGAAGGTCCTTAGGTTCTGGAAATTCCCGGCAGAGATCCGGATCTTGCGGCGGAATTCTTCCGAAAGGCGGTTGGGGACATTTTCTGTGCAAACAGCTTTCATCTCAAGGATGCAGCTTTTTTTCCGTGCCAGGACTTTCATGGTGATATAGAAATCATCCACCGAGTATCCCGGAGGGATATGACTGAAATACTCATTCCTGATTGCAAAACAGGCTCCGTAAGCACCTATCATGGTCCCCCATATCTTTCCCTCGAAGTATTTAAGTTTTATTTCGCGGGACATAAAGGACCATTCCTGGAATGATATCCCGCTCCTGTCCACCCTGGCATTCCTGATATTGGCCCCGACCAGCCCGATCTGCCTGTTCCGGAAATGTTTCACAAGCTCAAAAATGGTTTCAGTCGTGAACATTACCTGGGCATCGGTGAATACCAGTATCTCTCCCATGGCTTCGTCCCTGAGCTTATTTATCACTGCCGGCTTGCCGCGCCGTTCCGGGAAAGGAAAGAAACGCAGGGCTTCATGCTCATTGGAGTATACATGAAGTTTCTCATCTGTCTGGTCGGTTGATGCATCAGAGCCGACGAGAAGTTCGATCTTTTCTTCCGGGTATGTGGTATGGAATATGCTCCGGAGTTTCTCCGAGATCACCGATTCTTCATTGTGAACGGACATGATTATTGAGACAAACGGGAGATTGTCACCAGCATCGAATACTTCCGTATTCTCTTTTTTTCGTCTTGCCAGTATGGTAATAATCAGAGGATAAAACAGGTACGAGTGAAGAATGGCAAAGACAGACACCCAGAAAATAATTGCCCAAATCATGTGAGCTGTGCTTTATAAAAGGATATCAGTTTTTCGGAGAGCACTAAGTTATCAAAATTTTCTGTAACGAATTGGCGGGCCTGGTGTCCGATCTCCTGCATCAGGTGAGGTTGTTTATGCAGCTTTTCCAGGATACCCAGGTAATCCTGCGGCTGGTCTGCTATAAACAGGTGTTCCCCGTTATTTACCCCCAGACCGGCGGCCCCGATACCGGAGCTTATCACGACTCTGCCCATGGCCATTGCTTCAATGATCTTGATCCGGATGCCGCTGCCCGACAGAAGGGGAACGATCATTACGTTATGATCCTGGTAAAAACGGATTGCATTATCTACTTCTCCTTCCAGGTAGACATTAGGAGGTTTGGTAGCTGTAAAGTAATGAGTTGAGTTCCTTCCTGCGACGTGGAGTACGGTTTCAGGCCATCGTGCCAGGATAGCCGGCCAGACCTTCTCAAAGAACCAGT
>CBFDEE010000044.1:0-11416 GCA_965603745.1 uncultured Bacteroides sp.
GAACTGAGTACTCATATCAATCCCCAACCCACTCAGTATCCCACTATCCCAAATCTCCAGCAAAGTACTTTTCCCGCCAACAGCTTTGATGAGACTCTTCCTCATCTTGGTAGCATCCTTTACCCCAAACATCTTCTTGAGCCAACGCATCAGAGGTATAGCCTCCTTGCCTCCAAGCAATGCAGAGATCAACCAGTACGAAAGAGTAGCTCCCATCATACCCCTGATACCATTCATCAGCTGCCATTGAGTAGCGTGCCAGAGGAACTTCTGGAATGGGAACATGAATTTAAACTTGTTAAGGAACTGACGGGACTTGGACTCAAAGAGGCCAAGGGAGTTGTTGATTCCGCACCTGCCCCCATCAAGGAAGGTATACCCAAGGACGAAGCTGAAGCATTGCAGAAGCAACTGGAAGAAGCCGGAGCTGAAGTTGAGCTCAAATAGCTTCTTCAACACAATCTTACAACTGGGTTTGGAATCCCCTCACGGGGGTTCCAGGCCTTTTGTTATATTCAGAAATAGTATATACAGTTCTTTAAAATAGTTTAATTAGATGGCCAACAAAACAGAAGAAAGAATTAATTTCTCTGCCACTAAGAACCAGCTTCAATATCCTGATTTTCTGGAAGTTCAATTGAAATCATTCAAGGAATTCTTTCAGATGGAAACCACACCGGAGGACCGGAAGATCGAGGGATTGTACAGGGTCTTCAGTGAGAATTTTCCCATCACCGATACACGCAATAACTTCATTCTGGAATTCCTGGACTACCAGGTCGATCCGCCCAGGTATTCCATTGATGAGTGTATTGAACGTGGCCTGACCTACAGTGTTCCGCTCAAAGCCAAACTCAAGCTCTACTGCACCGACCCGGAACATGAAGATTTTGATACCGTCATACAGGACGTGTATCTCGGAACCATCCCCTATATGACCGAAAGGGGACTGTTCATCATAAACGGCGCGGAACGTGTGGTTGTATCCCAGCTTCACCGTTCACCCGGCGTATTTTTCGGACAAAGCGTCCATGCCAACGGCACCAAACTGTATTCCGCCAGGATCATACCGTTCAAAGGATCCTGGATCGAATTTGCTACGGACATTAATAATGTCATGTATGCATACATTGACCGGAAGAAGAAGCTGCCCGTAACAACCCTGCTCAGGGCAATCGGATACGAAGGAGATAAAGACATTCTGGAGATCTTCGATCTTGCCGATGAACTCAAGGTTTCAAAAACGGGACTGAAAAAGGTGGTCGGCCGGAAGCTTGCTGCAAGGGTACTGAAATCATGGGTGGAGGACTTCGTGGATGAAGATACCGGAGAAGTGGTTTCCATCGAACGGAACGAAGTGGTCATCGATCGTGAAACGGTCCTCGAGAACGATCACATCGACCAGATCGTGGACTCAGGCGCGAAGACTATTTTACTGCACAAGGAATCGCAGAACCTGACGGATTTTGCCATCATCTACAATACCCTTCAGAAAGATCCATGTAACTCAGAGGATGAAGCGGTACTGCACATCTACCGCCAGCTAAGGAATTCCGAGCCGCCCGATGAGGCCACGGCCAGGGATGTGATCGACAAACTGTTCTTTTCCGATAAGCGTTATGACCTCGGCGAGGTGGGACGTTACCGGATAAACAAGAAACTGGGACTCTCCACCGAAATGGATGTGAAAGTCCTGACCAAGGAAGACATCATCGAGATCATCAAGTACCTGATCGAACTGATAAACTCCAAAACCGATGTGGACGATATAGACCACCTCAGTAACCGCCGGGTAAGGACCGTCGGGGAGCAGCTTTCGAACCAGTTCAGCGTTGGACTCGCACGTATGGCAAGGACCATAAGGGAAAGGATGAATGTCCGTGACAACGAGGTATTCACACCGGTTGACCTGATCAATTCCAAGACCCTGTCGTCCGTGATCAACTCTTTCTTCGGTACCAACCAGCTCTCACAGTTCATGGACCAGACCAATCCCCTGGCCGAGATGACCCACAAACGCCGTATGTCGGCACTGGGTCCCGGTGGACTGTCACGGGAGCGGGCAGGTTTCGAGGTAAGGGACGTTCATTATACCCACTATGGAAGACTTTGTCCCATCGAAACCCCTGAAGGTCCCAATATCGGACTGATCTCCTCACTCTGTGTGTATGCAAAGATCAATGATCTGGGATTCATTGAAACCCCGTACCGCAAGGTTGCGGAAGGGCAGGTTGACCTGAGCAACGGGGGTGTGCTGTTCCTGAGTGCTGAAGAGGAGGAGTCAAGGATTATAGCCCAGGCCAATGCGCCGATCCAGGATGATGGAAAATTCGTGAATCCAAGGGTCAAGGCCCGCTACGATGCCGATTATCCTCTGGCAGAGGTGCAGACCGTCGAACTGATGGATGTGGCCCCGAACCAGATCGCTTCCATAGCGGCTTCGCTGATCCCCTTTCTGGAGCATGATGATGCCAACAGGGCCCTGATGGGATCCAATATGATGCGCCAGGCCGTTCCACTGGTACGGCCGGAAGCTCCGATTGTCGGCACGGGCATTGAATCACTCGTTGCACGGGATTCCCGGCTGCTCGTGGTAGCTGAAGGGAATGGCATGGTTGAATTTGTGGACTCCAATGAGATCGTGATCAAGTACAGCCGCAGCGAAGAGGAAAAGTTTGTGAGGTTTGACGACGAGACTAAAAGGTATAAGCTTCCCAAGTACCGGAAGACGAACCAGAATACATGCGTGAACCTGACCCCGATCGTAAAGAAGGGGGATAAGGTTAAGACGGGACAGATACTAACCCACGGCTATGCCACCGACCATGGTGAACTTGCCCTGGGACGGAACCTGATGGTTGCGTTTATGCCCTGGAAAGGATACAATTTCGAGGATGCCATCGTCATTTCGGACCGTGTTGTCCGGGACGATGTATTTACATCCATCCATATAGAGGAGTACCTCCTGGAGGTTCGTGATACTAAACGGGGACTGGAAGAGCTTACCTCGGATATCCCGAACGTCAGCGAAGAAGCTACCAGGAACCTGGATGAGAACGGGCTGATCAGGATCGGTGCCCACGTTGAGCCGGGTGATATCCTGATCGGTAAGATCACCCCCAAGGGTGAATCTGATCCCTCACCGGAAGAGAAGCTCCTGCGTGCCATCTTTGGTGACAAGGCCGGAGATGTTAAGGATGCTTCCCTGAAAGCGCCACCCTCCCTGGAGGGAGTCGTCATCGACAAGAAACTGTTCTCCCGCTCGATGAAAGACAGGAAATTCAAGCAGGCATCCAAGCCTATCCTGGACAAGATCGAGGAGGAATTCAACAGCAAGATCGATGAACTGAGGGGAAAACTTATCGAGAAGCTCTTCAGCATTGTGAATGGAAAGACATCACAGGGCGTGAAGGACTACCTGAATGCCGATGTTGTTCCAAAGGGGAATAAGTTTACCCAGAAGATCCTCCAGGAGATCGATTTTCTGAACGTCAACCCTAGCAAGTGGACGACGGACAAGAAAAAGAATGATACCATCCGTACCCTTTTGCACAATTATACAATTAAGTACAAGGAAATAGAAGGTTTTTACAAGCGGAAGAAGTATAATATCACGATCGGGGACGAGCTGCCCACGGGCATCATACAGATGGCCAAGGTATATGTAGCCATGAAGCGTAAGGTGAAGGTCGGTGATAAGATGGCCGGAAGGCACGGTAACAAAGGGATCGTCGCCAAGATCGTAAGGCAGGAAGATATGCCTTTCCTTGAAGACGGCACACCCGTTGACATCGTACTGAACCCGCTGGGTGTTCCCTCAAGGATGAACCTCGGGCAGATCTACGAAACCGTCCTCGGATGGGCAGGTCTGAAACTGGGCATGAAATTCGCAACACCCATTTTCGACGGTGCCAACATTGACCAGATCAACGATTATACAACAGATGCCGGAGTCCCCCAGTACGGAAAGACTTACCTGTACGATGGAGGAACCGGAGACCGTTTCGACCAGCCTGCCACGGTGGGCGTGATCTACATGCTGAAACTCGGCCACATGGTCGACGACAAAATGCATGCCCGTTCGATCGGTCCCTATTCCCTCATCACGCAGCAGCCCCTGGGAGGGAAAGCTCAGTTCGGGGGACAGCGTTTCGGGGAAATGGAGGTATGGGCCCTCGAGGCTTTCGGTGCCGCCAATATCCTCCAGGAACTGCTGACCGTCAAGTCAGACGATGTAATCGGAAGGGCCAAGGCTTATGAAGCCATCGTAAAAGGGGAACCCATGCCCATGTCGGGTATACCGGAGTCCCTTAATGTCCTGCTGCACGAGCTGCGAGGACTCGGTTTAAGTGTTAACCTCTTATAATAAAAATAAATCCATATCATATGTCCCTTAAAAGAGATCCAAAGGTAAGAATTGATTTCACCAAAGTATCTATCGGACTGGCCTCCCCGGAAGAAATACTGGAGAGATCCAGCGGTGAGGTGCTGAAGCCCGAAACCATTAACTACCGGACATACAAGCCTGAACGAGACGGACTGTTCTGCGAACGGATATTCGGTCCCGTGAAAGACTATGAATGCCACTGCGGGAAGTATAAACGCATCCGTTACAAAGGTATTGTCTGTGACCGCTGCGGTGTTGAAGTTACCGAGAAAAAGGTACGCCGTGAACGCATGGGCCATATCTCGCTTGTGGTGCCTGTGGCTCATATCTGGTATTTCAAGTCCCTGCCTAACAAGATCGGTTACCTGCTCGGACTGCCGACAAAGAAACTGGATTCCATCATCTACTACGAAAGGTATGTGGTGATCAATCCGGGTGTCAAGGAGGCAGAAGGGGTCAATTACCTTGACTTCCTTACAGAGGAGGAGTACCTTGATATTCTTGAGAGCCTCCCGAAGGAAAACCAGATGCTGGATGATGATGATCCGAATAAGTTCATTGCCGATATGGGCGCCGAAGCGCTCTATTCCCTGCTGGGCAGGCTGGACCTGGATGGACTGTCATATTCCCTCCGCCACAAGGCAAACACGGAAACATCACAGCAGCGCAAGAACGAAGCCCTGAAACGGCTTCAGGTCGTAGAGGCATTCAGGGCTTCCAAAGGGATTAACAAACCCGAATGGATGATCGTAAAGGTCGTGCCCGTGATCCCGCCCGAACTGAGGCCGCTTGTACCACTGGATGGCGGAAGGTTCGCAACCTCCGACCTGAATGACCTGTACCGGAGGGTCATTATCCGGAACAACCGCCTTAAGAGGCTGATTGAGATCAAGGCTCCGGAAGTGATCCTGCGGAATGAAAAGAGGATGCTGCAGGAGGCTGTGGACTCACTATTCGATAACTCACGCAAGGCTAATGCCGTAAAAACGGAAGCCAACCGTCCATTGAAGTCCCTCAGCGACAGCCTGAAAGGCAAGCAGGGAAGGTTCCGCCAGAATCTGCTCGGAAAGCGGGTGGACTATTCGGCCCGTTCGGTGATTGTTGTGGGACCGGAACTCAAGCTGCATGAATGCGGACTGCCCAAGGACATGGCAGCCGAACTGTATAAGCCCTTTATCATACGCAAGCTGATCGAACGCGGGATCGTCAAGACCGTAAAGTCAGCCAAGAAGATCGTTGACCGGAAGGATCCCGTAGTATGGGATATCCGGGAAAATGTGCTGAAAGGGCATCCTGTTCTCCGTAACCGTGCACCAACCCTGCACCGTCTCGGGATCCAGGCATTCCAGCCGAAGCTTATAGAAGGCAAGGCCATTCAGCTGCACCCCCTCGTCTGTACTGCGTTCAACGCGGACTTCGACGGTGACCAGATGGCCGTTCACCTGCCGCTTGGAAATGCAGCCGTGCTTGAAGCACAGATGCTCATGCTGGCATCCCATAATATCCTGAATCCCGCGAACGGGGCACCGATCTCGGTACCCTCGCAGGACATGGTATTGGGACTTTATTACATCACCAAGGCCAGGAAGGACACCAAGGAACACCCGGTGAAAGGATCGAACCTGGTATTTTACTCCCCCGAGGAGGTAAAGATCGCATTCAACGAAGGCATGGTTGACCTTCATGCCATAATCAAGGTGAGAATACCAAACGGGGAAGACAAGGAGGAAATACTTGAAACAACCGTCGGCCGCGTACTGTTCAATGAACATGTTCCGGAAGGCGTTAAGTTCATCAACGAGATCCTGACAAAGAAATCCCTGCGTGACATCATCGGCAGGGTGCTGAAGCAGACAGGTACTGCCGCCACAGCACAATTCCTTGATAATATCAAGTCCCTCGGCTATGAGATGGCCTTCAGAGGGGGACTCTCATTTAATCTGGATGACGTGATCGTTCCCCAGGAGAAGACGGAATATGTAGATGAAGGATATGAGCAGGTCGATGAAGTGGTGAATAACTATAATATGGGATTCATCACCAATAACGAAAGGTATAACCAGATCATCGATATCTGGACACATACAAACGCAAAGCTGACCCAGACACTGCTGAAACGCCTCAGTTCGGATAACCAGGGATTCAACCCTGTTTATATGATGCTTGACTCCGGAGCCCGTGGATCAAAAGAACAGATCCGCCAGCTGTCCGGGATGAGGGGACTGATGGCAAAGCCGCAGAAATCAGGGGCAACCGGATCGGAGATCATCGAAAACCCGATCCTCTCGAACTTTAAAGAGGGATTATCGGTCCTCGAATATTTCATATCCACACACGGCGCCCGTAAAGGTCTGGCCGATACGGCCCTCAAGACGGCAGATGCCGGATACCTTACCAGGAGGCTGGTGGATGTTTCCCAGGATGTTATCATCTCGGAATACGACTGCGGAACGCTTCGCGGTATCGTGGCCACGGCCATAAAGAATAACGAAGAGGTTGTGGAATCCCTTTACGAAAGGATCCTTGGAAGATCCACCGTACATGATGTATACCATCCCATGACGGGAGACCTGATCGTCGGGGCCGGTGAAGAGATCACCGAGGATATTGCCAGGCTGATTGACGATTCCCCGCTCGAGCAGATAGAGATCCGTTCAGTACTTACCTGTGAGGCCAAAAAAGGAGTCTGCGCGAAGTGTTACGGCAGGAACCTGGCAACAGGCAAGATGGTACAGATCGGCGAAGCGGTCGGCGTAATTGCCGCACAGAGCATCGGCGAGCCGGGTACACAGCTTACGCTGAGGACATTCCACGTAGGGGGTACGGCTTCAAACATCACTTCGGAATCGAGTATCATATCCAAGTATGACGGCATTGTCGAGATCGACGAACTCCGTTCGGTTGAGCGGAAGGAAGATGACGGAAGCAAGGTGGAGATCGTCATCGGCCGCCTTGCTGAAATGAGGATCATCGATAAGAACACCAGGATACCTCTTACGACCCATGCCATCACCTACAGTTCCAGGCTGTTTGTAAAGGACGGAGCAGAAGTAAAAAGGGGTGACCTGATCTGTGAATGGGATCCCTATAATGCCGTTATCATTTCTGAAAGCTCCGGTAAGATAGGCTTTGAGGCGGTTATAGAGGGGATAACCTACCGCGAGGAATCGGACGAACAGACCGGGTACCGTGAGAAAGTGATCATCGAGACAAGGGACAAGACCAAGAACCCCGGTGTTAAGATCCTTTCATCCAAAAAGGACGTACTGAAATCATACAACCTTCCGGTCGGAGCTCATATCATGGTAAATGAGGGCGATTCCGTACAGACCGGCGAGATCCTCGTGAAGAT
Organism: uncultured Bacteroides sp.; assembly: GCA_965603745.1. Lineage (GTDB taxonomy): Bacteria > Bacteroidota > Bacteroidia > Bacteroidales > SM23-62 > SM23-62. The sequence goes on from CBFDEE010000044.1 coordinate 7,740, forward strand.
CCCCCGTGCCGTTGGTAAATCCGGCGATATCACGGGTGGCCTGCCGCGTGTGACCGAATTGTTCGAGGCAAGGAACCCGTCAAACCCGGCGGTTGTTTCTGAAATTGACGGTGAAGTCACCTTCGGAAAGATCAAGCGGGGTAACCGTGAGATCAGCATCAAGTCGAAATCGGCCGAGGTCAAGAAATACCTGGTTCCCCTCTCCAAGCAGATACTTGTTCAGGAGAACGACTATGTGAAGGCTGGAACACCGCTTTCTGACGGTGCCATTACCCCCGCTGACATCCTGGCCATCAAAGGCCCGACCAAGGTCCAGGAATACATTGTGAACGAAGTACAGGAAGTATACCGGATGCAGGGTGTCAAGATTAACGACAAGCATTTCGAGGTCATCGTAAGGCAGATGATGCGCAAGGTGGAGATTGAAGATCCGGGCGATACAAAATTTCTGGAAAAGCAGGTTGTTGACAAGTGGGAGTTTATGGATGAGAATGACTGGATTTTCGGTAAGAAAGTGGTCCTGGAATCGGGAGAATCCCAGGCGCTTAAAGCCGGACAGATCATTACCGCGAGAAAGCTCAGGGATGATAATTCCGTGCTGAAACGCAAGGATATGGAACAGATCGAGTCCCGGGAGGCCGTGCCCGCAACCTCCAACCAGATCCTGCAGGGGATTACCAAGGCGGCATTGCAGACACAGAGCTTTATCTCGGCTGCATCCTTCCAGGAGACAACCAAGGTGCTCAACGAAGCTGCTATTTTCGGCAAGGTAGACGGACTCGAAGGACTGAAGGAGAATGTAATCGTCGGACACCTGATCCCTGCAGGGACCGGGGTACGGGATTACGAGAGGCTTGTCGTCGGATCACGTGAGGAGTACGAAGCATTGATGGCGGCCCAGCAGAGCGGTGAGAGTCCTGAAGAAGTAGTCGAAGAAGACCAACAATCTATTGATTCATAATCATGGAAGACAAAAAGGAAAAGAAGCAGAACCAGATCAACATTGAACTGAAAGAAGATATAGCGCAGGGGATCTATTCAAACCTGGCGGTTATCACCCATTCCAGTTCAGAGTTTGTTGTTGACTTCATCCGCGTGATGCCGGGCATCCCGAAAGCGGAGGTGAAAAGCAGGGTGATCCTGACACCGGAACATGCCAAGCGGCTGATGCTGGCCCTGACGGATAACATCGCAAAATTTGAGAAAGTCCACGGTGAAATCAAAAAAGTTGAAGGCTCCGGAACACCCCTGATCCCGATGAATTTCGGGGGACCGACAGCTCAAGCATAAAATCAAGAAGATCAGTGTATTAGAAAGGGTTTCGGCATACGCCGGGACCCTTTTTTTTGATTGATTTTAGATAACCCGTAAAATATGGCGGGTTGTCATAATTCTTTTATATTTGTCAGATTATTAACGCAAATAGATATGAACGTACTCGTATGTATCAGCAATGTCCCCGATACAACTACAAAGGTCAGGTTCAACAGTGACAACACCGCCTTTGATGCAGGCGGCGTACAATGGATCATCAATCCATGGGACGAGCTTGCCCTCACACGGGCCCTGGAGCTGAAGGAAGATACCTCCAATGCCATCGATAAAATCAGTGTCCTGACCGTTGGTCCCGCTTCATCCGAACCCACACTGAGGAAAGCCCTTGCGATAGGGGCCGATGATGCCATCCGGGTTGACGCCGAAGCCGGTGACGCCCATTCGGTTGCCTTCCAGATCGCAGAAGCAGTAAGGGGAGGTGATTACAGCATAATCCTTAACGGGATCGAATCAAGTGATTACAATGGATCAGCCGTGGGAGGCATGCTTGCCGAGTTGCTGGATTGGCCATCTGTTTCCGCCATTTCCTCCCTGCGCATGGAAAACGGGGAAGTCCTGATTAACCGCGAGATTGACGGGGGGTCCGAGGAACTGAGCGTTCCCATGCCCTTCGTCGGGATTGTCCAGAAAGGTATTGCCATCGAACCCCGGATCGCTGCCATGCGTGGTATCATGATGGCCCGCAAAAAGCCCCTCCAGGTCGTGCCAGCAGCAGAAACAGCCCCTCTGACCGAGACTATTGGATTTGACCTGCCTGCGGCAAAGGAGCCCTGCAGGATGTTTGATCCGGAGAATGTCAGTGATCTTGTCAATGCCCTGGTCAACGAGGCCAAGGTCATTTAATTCTTAATTAAACAAGGAATATCATGTCAGTACTAGTATATACCGAGAACTGGGACGGAAAATTCAAGAAGCTGTCCTATGAATTGATCTCCTATGCTTCCAGGATTGCCGGAATGACCGGTGGTTCTGTGACAGCTCTTTCAATCGGGAATGTAAGTGATGATGAACTCGGCAGGCTGGGCAGCTACGGTGCTTCCACCGTTCTTTCGGTTGGTGATGCCGGGGTCCTCGACAATCAGCTGTATACGGGCATTATTGCTGCAGCGGCTGAAAAGGTCGGGGCAAAAGTAATCCTGCTTTCCAATAATAATTCCGGGAAGGCCCTGGCGCCAAGGCTGTCAGTCAGGCTTAAGGCGGGCCTCGCTTCGGGCGTAACTACAGTGCCGGATTCTGTCGATCCCGTGGTTGTAAGCAAGAAAGTATTCAGCGGAAAGGCCTTTGCAAAGGTCAGGATCCTAAGCGAAACAGCAGTCCTCACACTATCCCAGAATTCTTATAAGGTCGTTGAAACCGGGGGTACTGCCTCGATTGAGCCATTTGATGCAGGCCTGGACGCTTCCGTCGCAAAAACGGATGTCAGGGATGTGCAGAAGCAAACAGGGAAGATACTCCTGACAGATGCGGAGGTCGTAGTTTCCGGCGGCAGGGGTATGAAGTCCGGCGACAACTGGCAGCCGCTTGAGGAACTGGCAGAAGTGCTCGGTGCAGCCCTTGCATGCTCACGGCCCGTTTCGGATGAAGGATGGCGCCCGCATGAAGAGCATACGGGACAGACAGGAAAGATCATTGCTCCCAACCTGTACCTGGCTTTCGGCATTTCAGGGGCCATCCAGCACCTGGCCGGCGTCAGTTCGTCAAAGTTTATTGTTGCAGTCAACACAGATAAGGATGCACCCATTTTTGAAGCTGCCGACTACGGCATCGTGGGGGATGCCCTCAAGGTGCTTCCCGAATTCATTAATGAGATCAAGGCAGCTAAAGCTCAATAGGTATGCCGTTCCAGCGCCTGAACTCAATGAATTATAGCACGGCTGTTTGCGGTCCGGTTTCAGGATGATGTGATACAGCCCCCTTAATCCAGGTAGACATGCTGAAGCAATTAATTTTCATTCTTTCCCTGCTGATCACCTTCATCGCGTTCGGATTCACTGCCAGGCGATATGCCAGGTTTTTCAGGCTTACCCGGCCGGCTTTCCCTGTCCGGAATATCGGGCGCCGTTTCGGCCTGATGCTGGAGCTTGCCTTCGGGCAGACCAGAATTCTCCGCAGGCCGGTGATGGGACTCCTGCATGCGCTCGTTTTCTGGGGCTTCTGCGTGATCCTGATCGGCAGTATTGAAATGGTTTTCGACGGCATACTGGCGAAAGAAAAGTCATTTTTCGTCCTCGGGATCGTGTACGATATCATTATGGCTTCGGGCGATGTATTTGCCCTGCTCATAGCCATTGCCATAATCGTGTTTCTTACCCGCAGACTGTTGCTGAACGTAAAAAGATTCT
>CBFDEE010000045.1:0-11367 GCA_965603745.1 uncultured Bacteroides sp.
GTACCCACATTTGAGGCAAGGTACCTTGGAGGGACGGGCCACGTTATGATGTGGGATGTTACCGAGGATTTCAACCGGGCACTGGAAGAGAGTATCCAGGTAATCATTTCTTATCAATAGGCAGGTAAGCAGAAAGAATTAGAAAAGCCCTGGATGCTGATTGCATCCGGGACCGGGCGGGGGACAGCAATGCTGTAACTATCCTTCGGTAGACACGGGGTTGCAGCGGGATGATATTCAGCTTCCCCGGGAACCGGGGTTCCGGTTGGATGGCGCCTAGCCTTTGTCGGGGCGTAGGCTGCGGACCATTGCGCCTGCCTGCCACATCTCGGATTCACGGAGTTCTTTCAGTTCTGCCCCGAGCAGTTCTTTATAATCCGGCCGGCCGGTCTTATCCAGTACTACCTCGGTTTCTTTACCGGTTTTAACTCTTTGGTAGAGTTCCTTGAAGACGGGCAGGCTTGCATCCCTGAATTTCGGTTTCCAGTCCAGCGCCCCGCGCTGCGCCGTTGCGCTGCAGTTGGCATACATCCAGTCCATCCCGTTCTCATCGACCAGGCGGATCAGGCTCTGGGTCAGCTCTTCCACGGTCTCGTTGAAGGCTTCGGAGGGAGAATGTCCGTTCTCGCGAAGTACCTGGTACTGGGCTTCCATAATGCCGGCAATGGCGCCCATCAGGACACCGCGCTCACCTGTAAGGTCGCTGTAGACTTCATTTTCGAACGTGGTGGGGAAGAGGTATCCCGAACCGATACCGATGCCCAGTGCGATTGTGCGTTCTTCGGCATTGCCCGTGAAATCCTGGAAGACGGCAAAGCTGGAATTGATTCCGGTGCCTGCAAGGAAATTTCTCCTGACGCTGGTTCCTGACCCTTTTGGGGCAACCAGGATGACATCCACATTTTCCGGTGGAATAACACCTGTCTGGTCCTTGTAGGTGATAGAAAATCCGTGTGAGAAATAAAGTGCATCCCCTTCCTTCAGGCAGGGCTTCAGTTTTGGCCATACCTCCCGCTGGGCTGCATCGGATATCAGGTACTGGATCACCGTTGCCTTTTCTGCGGCTTCCTCAATGGGGAACAGGGTTTCTCCGGGAACAAAGCCATCCCTGACGGCCTTGTCCCAGTCCTCCTGGAATTCGGGCGCCTGTCCCACGATCACTGATATCCCGTTATCCTTGAGGTTCAGGGCCTGTGCGGGTCCCTGTACACCGTACCCGATGATTGCAATAATTTCATCCTTAAGCACTTCCTGTGCCTTTGCCAGCGGGAATTCCTCCCTGGTAATGACGTTCTCTTCAACGCCTCCAAAATTTAATTTTGCCATTTTATTCGATTTAAAATTTCGTCGGTATTTATTCTGTTAATATTTTACAATTGATCCGCTGCATGGGTGTTCTGAAAGGCTCAGGCCTCCCTGACCATTAATTTTTTCGTGTCAAGCTTATGGAGGTATTCCGAAAGCCTTTCCCTCCTGGCCTTGGTTATGGCCACCCGTCCCGAGCGGGTGAACTGCATGACCCTGAATTTCTTCATGTCGTCGAAGAGCTGCTGGGTTTCAGCTTTATGCCCTGTCTTTTCAATTGCCGTGTAATCCGGGGTAATCTCAAGGATCCTGGCATTGTGCTTTCTTATGAGCATCTCGATCTCATTGCTCTGTGTAACCGCCTCTGTGGGAACCTTATATAGTGCGATCTCCTGGTATATGATCTCTTCCTCGCACAGGTAGAATGCCTTCAGCACATCCACTACCTTTTCGATCTGTTTGACTACTTTCTCGATGAGTGATTGCGATGCGAAGACCACTATGGTAAACTTAAAGACACCCTGGATCGCCGATTCGGAAACCGTAAGGCTTTCAATATTCAGGTGCCTCCGCGTAAATATGATCGTGAGCCTGTTCAGCAGACCGATGCTGTTTTCTGAAAAAGCGATGATCGTGAATTCCTTCTCTTCCATGATATATGGTATTTAATTATTTCCTTTAGTTCTTTAGTCCAGCCTTATATCGGATACCGAGGCCCCGGCAGGAACCATCGGGAATACATTCGCTTCTTTTTCAACCTTCACTTCAAGCAGGTATGGCCCGTCATGGCTGAGCATCTTTTCAATGGATGATTCCAGTTTATCCCTGCTTTCCACTTTATGCCCCTCGACCCCAAATCCTTTTGCGATTGTGATGAAGTCCGGATTGTTAAGTTCGGTGGATGAGTACCTTTTATCGAAGAACAGCTGTTGCCATTGTCTTACCATTCCCAGGAAGTTATTGTTCAGCAGCATGATCTTAACCTTTGCTTTGTTCTGGGCCATCGTGCCAAGTTCCTGAATGGTCATCTGTATTCCCCCGTCCCCGACGAAAAGGACCACCGTTTTATCCGGATAGGCTGTCTGTGCCCCGAAAGCTGCAGGCAGACCGAATCCCATGGTCCCGAGTCCACCGCTGGTTACCAGTCCCCTTGTATGTTTAAACTTGAAATAGCGGGAGGCTATCATCTGGTGCTGGCCGACATCAGTGATGCAGATTGCTTCGCCATCCGTCTTTTCGTTTATGATGCGGACAACCTCACCCATGGTCAGTCCCGCTTTCTCAGGAAGGATATCGTTTTTAATTACCTTTTCATACTCATACTGGTAAGCATTTTTGAACTGGTTCAGCCATTCCTCCCGTTTATTCTTCTTGATGAGCGGGATAATTGCCTCGAATGTTTCTTTAATATCGGCGATTACGGCTACATCCGCATTGACGTTTTTATTTACCTCGGACGGATCAATCTCAAAGTGAACCACTTTAGCGAGCGTACCATAGGTATCAACTTTTCCTGTTACCCGGTCGTCAAAACGCATCCCGAGGGCAATCAGCAGGTCGCATTCGTTGGTTTTGATATTGGGACCGTAATTCCCGTGCATGCCGAGCATGCCCACATTCAGGGGATGATCGGTAGGAATGGCGGATGCCCCCAGCAGGGTCCAGGCCGCCGGGATACCGGCTTTTTCGATGAATGCAAGCATTTCCTTTTCCGCACCGGAAAGGATCACTCCCTGTCCCACCAGGGCCATGGGCTTTTTCGCAGCGTTGATCAGTTCAGCGGCTTGTTTAACATAATCCATTTTCAATATAGGCCGGGGTACATAAGATCTCACATCCCTGCACTTTTCATAGGCGAAGTCAAATTCCGCGAACTGTGCGTCCTTGGTTATGTCTATCATAACGGGACCCGGCCTTCCTGTGGTGGCTATAAAGAATGCCCGGGCGATCATTTCAGGGATCTCCTCCGCCCTGGCGATCTGGACATTCCACTTTGTTATGGGCATGGAGAAACCCATTACATCGGTCTCCTGGAACGCATCCGATCCGAGGAGCGGTGAGGTTACCTGTCCGCTGATGCAGATGATCGGTGTGGAATCGAGCATCGCATCTGCGAGTCCCGTAGTTAGATTGGTGGCTCCCGGCCCTGAGGTCACCATGCATACGCCGACCTTGCCGCTGACGCGTGCGTATCCCTGTGCTGCGTGGACAGCACACTGTTCATGCCGGGTGAGGATATGGTTGATCTTATCCAGGTAATTGTAAAGAAGATCATAGACGGGCATTATGGCTCCGCCCGGGTATCCAAATATGGTATCCACCCCTTCCTCGAGGAGGGATAAAACAATGGCTTCCGATCCGCTAACCTTTTTTGTCTTCATAAGTGCCTTGGTCGTTTAGTTAATCTATTTTTCTTACAGCTCCCTGGTCGGCCGAAGTGACCATGCTGGCATAGGCCTTCAGGGCCTTTGTTATTTTCCTGTCCCTTGTCCCGGGCCGCCAGGCCTGTTTGCCTTTATTTTCTTCTTCCTGCCTGCGCTTCTCCATTTCTTCATCCGTGATGGCAAGCTTAATAGCCCGTTCGGGAATGCTGATCTCAATTGTGTCGCCGTCGCGGACCAGTGCTATCTCCCCGCCGGCTGCCGCTTCGGGCGAAACATGTCCGATGGAGAGTCCGGATGTGCCTCCCGAGAACCTGCCATCGGTGATAAGGGCGCATTTTTCGCCCAGGTTTTTCGATTTAATGTATGACGTGGGATAAAGCATCTCCTGCATGCCCGGTCCGCCCTTCGGTCCCTCATACATGATCACCACAACATCCCCTGCTTTTACCTCGTCGTTGAGGATGCTGTCGCAGGCCGCATCCTGGGAATGGTATACCTTTGCAGATCCTTTAAAGGTATGGATTGAAGGATCGACACCGGCCGTTTTCACGATGCAGCCGTCACGGGCAATGTTACCGTACAGGATGGCCAGTCCCCCGTCACGGGAATAAGCCTCTTCAAAGCTCCTGATACATCCGTTCTTCCGGTCCTTATCCAGTTCCCGGTGCATGTTCTCCTGGGATCCCATGACCAGGTTTTTCCTGAGTCCGGGAGCAGCCCTGTAGATCCGGACAGCGGGATCGTCGTCGCCGGTACGCATAATGTCATACTGCTCGATTGCCTGTTCAAGGCTGAGTCCGTCGACACGCCTTACCGAAGTATCCAGCAATCCTCCCCTTGAGAGCTCGCCCATGATAGCCAGGATGCCGCCGGCCCGGTTTACGTCTTCCACGTGGTAATCGGAACTCGGAGCGACCTTGCAGAGTACGGGTGTTTCCCGCGAAAGCCGGTCTATGTCCTCCATCGTGAAATCCACCTCCGCCTCCCTGGCAATGGCCAGCAGGTGAAGCACTGTATTGGTCGATCCGCCCATGGCAATATCCAGGCGCATGGCGTTCAGGAATGCCTGCCTTGTGGCGATGGACCTGGGAAGGACGGAATCATCGTTCTCGAAGTAGTATTTACGTGTATTTTCAACGATCAGGGAAGCTGCCTGCCGGAAAAGATCCAGGCGGAATGCATGGGTGGCAAGGATCGTCCCGTTCCCCGGCAAAGCAAGCCCGATGGCCTCGTTGAGGCAGTTCATCGAGTTGGCCGTAAACATGCCGGAGCAGGATCCGCATGTGGGACATGCCTCCTGTTCTATACGGGAGAGTTCTTCCCCGGAAACGGAATCATCGGCTCCAAGCACTATGGCATCCACCAGGTGATATTTCCTTCCCCCTGAGCGCCCCGCTTCCATAGGTCCCCCGCTCACAAAAACGGCAGGGATATTCAGGCGCATGGCTGCCATGAGCATACCCGGGGTGATCTTGTCACAATTGCTGATACATACCATGGCATCGACCTTGTGCGCATTGATCATGTATTCCACGCTGTCTGCGATAAGGTCGCGGGAGGGCAGGGAGTACAGCATCCCGTCATGCCCCATGGCGATACCATCATCGATGGCGATGGTGTTGAATTCAGCGGCGAAACATCCGAGTTTCTCGATTTCCGCCTTGACCTCCTGGCCGATGTGGTGAAGATGGACATGGCCGGGTACGAACTGGGTGAAGGAATTGACAATTCCGATTACCGGTTTGCCGAATTGTTCCTCCTTCATTCCGTTGGCCCTCCAGAGACTCCGGGCGCCGGCCATCAGCCTGCCCTCGGTTGTGGTTGAGCTCCTGAGTTTGTTTTCCATAGCCTGTGTCAGTATTACTATATAAAAAGGCCATTCTAACCTGTTGGAGAATGGCCTTCAAAATATTTTGAATTTATCCATACCATTCTTACCTGTCAAGCACCACAAGGCTCACAAGAAGAATAGCAAGTATGATATGGACATTTTTCATCTACCGAAACAATGTGACAAAGATATTTATTAATATCTGAAATCAAAATTTTTTTACATGCCGGGAGTTTTTCTTGATAATCGTTCACAAAAATGCCTGTATTACTTACGATATGTAATCCTGCGTCCCTGGAAAATATGTCCGGAGCGGCATTCATCCGGGCTGCGGTCTTTGGTGTCCGTAATCGTACACTCCGGAGGCCATTTACGTGCATTCTGTCCTCTGCAGCGGTTCGGATACCTGATTGTAATGGCATTATATACAGATGCTTAGCTATGATGTATTTGCCGGGATTACGTTTTGGCATTAATTATGCAATAGGTATAGCAGAGATTGCAAATTAAAGGAGGATAAGGCAATGGAAACAAGAGTTTTTTATTACATATTGTTCGTGTATGTAGATACCGAGAAGGAGGATGTGTAAACATCATGAACTGGATACTGGTCATAGTGATCGCCGGTGCACTGATGTATGGGCTGGGATTCCGCCTTGGTGTACGACGGGGGAGAAAGGAGAGCTGGATGCGGGAATACCGCCGCGGCTACAGGACAGGCTATGACCGTTCACGGAAAGATCTTTCCGAGCTATTCAAACTTAAAGACGAAGAACTTCTGATGCGGATAAGGGAGCTGCGCAGATTGGCAGGCAGGCCATAGGGCCTGTTTCCATAAAGAAAGGGCAAGCTACTTATATCGCACTGCTACAACCGTCTACCCTTGCTTCCTTCCGGACCTGGGGGAGTTCAACAGGAGCTGGTCGTATAAGACTTGCCCAGGCTGCAAAGATAGCGAAAAAAATATATCTTTGTTTTCGCAAACCCAAACTAAACATCACAATGGAAAAGAAAAACACTTCTGTGTTCTACAATGCGCTTATCTGGGGACTCATCATCGGATTTGCTGGTATTATTTATGCAGTGATCCTTTACATGCTTGACCAGAACCTGAACCAGAATCTCAGCTATGCAGGTATCCTGATCAGTCTCATTCTCCTGATACTTGGTACACGCAGTTTCAGGGATGCGGTCAGGGACGGAGTCCTTCCCTTCGGTCCCGCGTTCAGCTTCGGCCTGGTCGCCATGATCATTTCCAGCGTAATCGGGATCATCTATGCATATCTCCTGTGGACCGTAATAGATCCCGACATCCTGGATAGAATGAGGGAAATTCAGATGGAAAAGATCATGGATAGGGGAGTACCGGAAGAAGCCATTGACCAGGTTATGAAGACGACCGCCAAGTTTATGAAACCCGGCATCATGGCTATCATGGGATTCATCAGCTCGGTATTTTTCGGAGCCATACTGGCCATTATCGTGGCGGCTATATTCAAACGTGACGAGAGCAAGGCTGACCCGGTCGTTTAGGTATATTTAACCAGCTGTTCAGGCGATATTTCACCCTTGGTCCGGTTAATTTAACACGTCGTTCCGGCGAATTTAATTTTTTCCTGTATGGATATTTCGATTGTCGTACCTGTTTATAACGAAGAGGAATCACTGGCAGAACTGCAGGAGTGGATCGCGAAGGTTCTTTCCGGCCATTCATACGAGTACGAGGTGATCATGGTGGATGACGGCAGCAGCGATTCATCCTGGAAAGTGATAGGGGAGCTGGCTGCCGCTTACAGCCAGGTAAAGGGGATCCGCTTCAGGCGGAATTACGGAAAGGCAGCCGCCCTGCATACTGCTTTCCAGTCCGCATCCGGGGAGGTGGTGATCACCATGGATGCAGACCTGCAGGACAGTCCCGAAGAGGTCCCCGAGCTTACACGGATGGTACTGGAAGACGGTTACGACCTGGTCTCAGGCTGGAAAAGGAAAAGGTACGATCCGCTGACCAAGAGGATCCCAAGTAAGTTCTACAACCGGATCGCCAGGCGTGTCTCGGGCATAAAGCTGCATGATTTTAACTGTGGACTGAAAGCTTACCGTTCGGCCGTGGTGAAAAGCATCGAGGTGTATGGCGACATGCACCGCTATATCCCCTTCCTGGCAAAAAAGGCCGGCTTTTCGAATATCGGGGAAAAGGTCGTCCAGCACCAGAAACGGAAGTACGGGGTGACGAAATATGGTATCGAAAGATTCATCATCGGTTACCTTGACCTGGTCACCATAGCATTTATCAACAGGTTCGGCAAGAAACCCATGCACCTGTTCGGCACTTTCGGAACCCTGATGTTCCTGGTCGGATTCTTTGCTGCGGCATGGGTGGGTACGCAGAAGGTCATTTATTCTGTACGGGGGATTGCCATGCACCGGGTTACCGAGAGCCCGTATTTTTACCTTGCTCTGGCGGCGATGATTATAGGGACACAGCTGTTTCTGGCGGGTTTCCTGGGTGAACTGGTATCGCGGAGTTCATCGGACAGGAATGCATACCTGGTAGAGGAGAAAATAAACTTTTAACCTTGAAGATCATCTGCATCGGTCCCGGGTATCCCCTGCGTGGTGGCATATCCAATTTCAATACCGCGCTATGCAGCAACCTGGCTGCAGCGGGACACGAAGCTTCCATTATTTCTTTCTCACTTCAGTACCCGGGCTTCCTTTTTCCAGGCACCTCCCAGTTTGAACCGGGAGACCCTCCTTCAGGGATCAGTATACGCCCGATGATCAATTCGGTAAATCCCCTGAGCTGGATACGTACGGCACGAAGGGTGCGCAGGGAATCCCCCGACATCGTAATCCTTCACCACTGGATGCCCTTTACAGCCATGAGCCTCGGGGCCATTGCAAGGAGGCTTGGCAAGAAAAAGTCATTTCCGATTATCGCTGTCTGCCATAATGTTGTACCGCATGAGAAGCAGGCAGGATGGAAAATCCTGAACAGGCGGCTGCTCAGGGCCTGCGATGGGTTCGTTGTGCTCTCCAGGTCTGTGCTCGATGACCTCAGTATGTTCACAACCAATGAAAACAAGGTTTTCGTGCCCCACCCGGTGTACGATATTTTCGGTGAACCGGTCGACAGGGAGGAGGCGGCCCGTTACCTGGGACTCGATCCCGGGGAAAGGTACCTGCTTTTCTTCGGGCTGGTACGTAAATATAAAGGACTGGACCTCCTGCTCAATGCATTCGCCAGGGTTAAGGATGAAATCGAGGATCTCAGGCTGGTCATTGCCGGTGAATTTTACGAAGGTAAAGATGAATACATGCAGATGATCGCTGATCTGTCACTGCGCGGGCATATTTTGTTGAGGGACCAGTTTATCCCTTCCGGGGAAGTGAAGTATTATTTCAGCCTGGCTGACCTGGTCGTACAGCCATACCGGACCGCTACCCAGAGCGGGATCAGCCAGATCGCGTATCACTTCGGGGTGCCCATGCTGGTGACTGATGTCGGGGGACTGGCAGAGATCGTGCCTGACAGGAAGGTGGGCTACGTAACCCCGGTTGATGAAGAGGCCATCGCGGGTGCAATCCTGGATTTTTTCCGGAACGGCAGGGCGGCGGAGTTCCGTAAAAATATCCTCAGCGAGAGAAAACGCTTCAGCTGGGATGCGATGAGGGAACAGATCCTGGAACTTGCTTCGCAGATTACCGCCGGGCGGAAAGGTTAACAGCAGCGGCGGGAAAGCAGAGGCAGGACAACAGATGCAGGACAGCCCGGGAATACCAGATGGCGCCCGTTCGTTTCCTACCCGTTCAGAAAGGTCTGTCTCAGGAGTGTAATGACTTTCTGATCAACCGGGAAAGACAGATCCTCCTTCAGAATCCCATCAAGTGAAACCCATCGGAAGGATTGCTCCCCGTTCTTTAGTTCGGGGAAGTCAAATGGTTTGTCCGACACCCCGGCATTCAGCTCTTCGGTCAGGTCAGCCAGGTAGTAGATGCTGATCAGCTGGTGGTCTTTGAAAAAAAATGCTTTCTGGTAATAGTCGGTTGTATAGAAGTGCCGGATGTTGGTGAGTTCCTGGCCGAACTCCTCCATGGCTTCCCTCTGCAGGCAGTCCACCGTACCCTCGCCGTATTCCATTCCCCCGCCGGGGAACTTAACCATTTTCATGCCCAGCCGGAATTCATCACTGAGCAGGATCTCCATGCGCTCGTTCAGGATCAGCATATAGACCCTGATACTGTATTTTACCTGGTTATCCGGTAATTGATCTGGCATAAGTACTCCATTAAGCAGGTTGCCCGGTGGCATCCCGGACAAAGCTAATTATTTCTTCGGCCTGGTCCGGCCTGAACCAGGTAATTTCCGGATCCCTGTTAAACCATGTCAGCTGCCTGCGTGCATAACGGCGGCTGTTCCTTTTGATCAGGCGGACGGCCTCTTCCAGGGAGTGTTTCCCGTCGAGGTAGTCGAACAGTTCCCTGTAGCCAACCGTATTCAGGGCATTCAGTCCACGGAACTCAACACAGCTCACGGCTTCTTCAAGCAGGCCGTTTCCCATCATGGAATCCACCCGGCTGTCTATCCTCTCATACAGGATGTCACGATCCAGGTTCAATCCGACTTTCAGGGTCCGGAAATCGCGTTCCTTTTTGTCTCTGGTCAGGAACATGGAATAGGGTTTACCCGTAGTGATGCTAACTTCCAGGGCCTTCAGGATGCGTTTCGGATTCTTCAGGTCTATGCTGCCGTAGCTTACGGGATCCAGTTTCTTCAACTCGAACCGCAGGCTTTCAATGCCTTCCTCTTCCATCCTTACCAGAAGTGTTTCCCGAACAGCAGGATCAATGGCAGGAATATCGTCTATACCCTGGCAGATTGCCTGGATGTAAAGGCCGGAGCCGCCTGCAAGCACAACAGCATCGTATTTCCTGAAAAGGCTTTGCAGGGTCTGCAGGGCCTCCTGTTCGAACATGCTGGCATTGTAGTAATCCCTGACGGAGTGGTGCTGCAGCAGGTGGTGCCTGACCCGATTCAGCTGTTCCGCCGGGGGTACGGCCGTACCGATGCTGAGTTCTTTGTAGACCTGGCGGGAGTCGGCTGAGATGATCTCCGTATGGAGGGATTCTGCTACCCGGATGGCCATCCCGGTTTTCCCCACCCCTGTTGGTCCAACAATGAAAACTGCCGTATTAATTTTCATTCGGGAGGTCGTCGTCGAATAATTCTGAATCATAGCCCAGGTCCTCCAGGTCATCGATCCCCGTGATTTCATCCCCGAATGCAGCATCATCCAAAATTATGCTGTCGGAAAAATCACGGGTTCCGAACAGCTGGTCCATCAGGAGCTGATGGGGCGCCGTTCCCTGTTCATGGCAGCAGAAGGGATATTTATTCGAGGGGTCCTTACTGTGTATTTCGACGAGTTCAATAAAAAACATGCGTTCATTGAAAACATCGAAGACATAGATCATCTTATCGTGGACCTCCTGCATATGGTCTCCGATCACTGCATTTTCCATCGTAATCACTTTGGCGGATTCCTCGTCGGAAAGCTCAAAGAGAGTAATCTCCTGCTCTTTCTCCCAATCCTGGCTGCAGGTAAAGAAGGACGCTATCTGCGATTTGTCGAAATGCAGATTGTCCTGGATTGCCATGTGGAGATGAAAAAAGGTCTGTTCGGCCAGGACTTCAAAATCACGGATGAAATCATCCTGCTCATTTGATATTAACCTGAACTTGAGGACCATATGTTAGTTTTCATACAAGTTAGTCAAAATTTTTATAGTATCCACATTATCGGCATAATCCCACAGCTCCGGATGCTGGGTGCTGCCATACCTGAT
>CBFDEE010000046.1:0-11252 GCA_965603745.1 uncultured Bacteroides sp.
GTCCAGTTGTCCAGGTTATACTGCTGGAAACTTATTTCGTTATAAAGGGTAAAAAAGTCATCCGGCCAGGTAAGCCTCCGTCCGAATCCCACCGAAGCACCCGTTATTTTCATCGAGCTGGTCCCCGCATCCCACATGGTATATGAGTTATTCATGATGGAGTGGAAGAAGGATACGGCGAGGGAATTCGGTTTTTTTCCTCCGAACCAGGGTTCGATAAAGGTCATGTTATAACTCTGGTAATACTTTCCGTTAGACTGGGCACGAAGGCTGAGGGTCTGGCCATCTCCGGAAGGGATGGGTCTCCATGCCTTGGGATTGAAGAGTTCACGGGCAGAGAAGTTACTGAATCTCAGGCCGATGGTGCCAACAAGCATCCCCGCTCCCCATCCTCCGGAAATCTCCAGCTGGTCGTTGGCGCGTTCAACCAGTTTATATTCAATATCTACCGTACCGTCAACGGGATTGGGGATCGGGATCGGCTCGATCTTTTCCGGGTCGAAATGCCCGAGCTGGGCAAGTTCCCGTACCGTACGGATAATGTCCGATTTGCTGAAAAGTTCCCCGGGCTTGGTCCGGATTTCACGGCGCACGACATGTTCATTGGTTTTCGTATTCCCCGAAATATAGATATTGTTTATTGTGGCCTGCTTCCCTTCATAGATCCTCATCTCAAAGTCAATGGAATCGTTTTCCACATTGATCTCGACCGGGTCCACCTGGAAAAACAGGTACCCATTGTCAAGGTAAAGGGAACTCACAGCATCTTCATCCACCTCCAGCCGCTTGCTCAGCAGGCTATTGTCGAACACATCCCCCCTGGAGATGCCTAGTACGGCCCCCAGGATATGGGATGGATAGATGGTGTTGCCCACCCACTTTATATTACGGAAATAGTATTTAGTCCCTTCTTCCAGGAATACCTTGAGCAGAAGCCTGTTCTCTTCGGGAAGGAATATCAGCGAATCGCCCAGGAGCTTGGCATCCCGGTAACCATTCTCGTTATAGAAGTCAATCAGTTTCTGCTTATCCTCCTTGTAATCATTTTTTATGAACTTGGATGCCTTGAAAATATTCATGTTGACCTTCTTTGTATTCTTGAAGATCCTTCTGAGCCGCTTGTCATCGAATACCTGGTTCCCATTGAAAATTATGTCGTCGATCTTTATCCTCTGATTTTTGTTCACGGTAATGTAGAGGCGCACGCTGTTGGCCCTTATGGTATCCTTATCCTGCCGGATATCTACGGTGGTATTGAAAAAGCCTTTTTCGATGAAATGGTCCTTGATAAGCCTTTCCGTATTATTCAGAAGGTCCTTGGTTACCTGGCTTCCCGTACGAACGTTCAGTTTCTCCATCAGGTCCTGCGTTTCCCCTTTTTTCAGTCCATCCACGACAAGGCGGGAAAGGCGTGGCTGCTCTTTAAGGTAGATATCCAGGTATATCCTTTTGCCTTCGATCCTGGTGGCTGATATCTTCACATCGGCAAAAAGTCCCTGGTCCCAGAATTTGTCGATGGCCTTTGTGATATCATCACCGGGGATCATTATGCTGTTGCCAACCTTTAACCCGGATATGGAGATCAGCACCAGGGGCTGAAGGAACTCAACACCCGAGACGCTTATATCTGCAATCTCATATTCCTGAGAGTTCGAGTAATCGATCACAGGCATGTGGTCATAATCCAGTTCCTGGGGGAATAACTGAACTGTTGCTGAGAAAAGAATAAGTGATATAAGCAGATATTTCCGGATCATTCCTGTCTGGCCCCTCTTTTACGATACAACTTGTTCACTTATCTTTCCGAACCTGCGTTCCCTGTTCTGATAGTTGCAGATCGCGGCATACAGGTCCTCCTTGGTGAAATCAGGCCAGAGAGTCCCGGTAAAGTACAGTTCCGCGTAGGCGATCTGCCAGAGAAGGAAATTACTTATCCGGTATTCACCACTTGTCCGGATCAGCAGTTCCGGGTCGGGGATATCTTTTGTCTGAAGATAATTCTCTATATGATCGCAGGAAAGTTCCCTTGCAGTCAGTTCGCCTGCCTCGATCTTCCTGCCTATCGATTTCAGCGCATCGAGGATCTCCCATCTCGCACTGTAGCTCAGAGCAAGTACAAGTTTCATGCCCGTATTGCCTGCGGTCTTGTCGAGGGTTTTCCGGAGATTGGTTCTTACCCTGGCTGGCAGGCTCTGCATATCGCCAATTGACAGAAGGCTGATGTTATTATCCATCAGGGTTTTTGTTTCGCTGTTCAGTGTACTGACCAGCAGGGACATCAGGGCATCTATTTCAGTCCTCGGGCGGTTCCAGTTCTCCGTGGAAAATGCATACAGGGTAAGGTATGAGATCCCAAGTTCAGCGGCTGCTTCCACGGTATTGCGCACTGCTTTCACCCCGTTCTTATGGCCAAAGATCCTCTCGTTACCTTTCTTCTTTGCCCAGCGGCCGTTCCCATCCATGATTATTGCAATGTGTTCGGGAAGCCTGCTCCTGTCAATCTGTTCTTTATATGTCGTACTCATATCTTACTGTCCCAAACTATTCATAGGCCGCACAATCCAGTCCCCAATCAAAGAATTTATAGGTAACAAATACTCCAACTATGGAATACCAGTCTTTATTGTGAAAGAAGACATTATTTTCAAACCCGATATTCTGCACATTGTCCAGTTCGTCGCTGAAGGTCTTATGGAAAGTCCATTCAAGTCCGGCGCTCATACGGGAGGTCAGGTTATATTTAAAACCTCCGCCGAATGAAAGGGAAGGTGTTGAGGATCCGCCCAGCACATAGGTGTATCCAAGTCCCCCCGAAACATAAGGCGTATACCTGTCTTTTCTGGTCTTGGTGGCCAGATAGGGCATAAAATTGAATTCGGTGCTCAGTCCCACATTTACAAGTCCGGTAGAAAACGCCGTATTCGCTGAATTCGGGAACGGTTCGTTGAAATCGGCCGGGTCTCCCTTGAGCCTGGCATAGATACCGCTGAAGCGGATTGAATTCCTTGCATTGAAATTGTACCTCAGGATGATCCCACCGCCTGGAGAAGGCGAATAAAAATGCCTGGAGTGATTGACATCTCCCATATAGTAGGAAATCCCACCGATGATCCCGATATCTGATTTTCTCTGGCCGGAAACAGACTGCAGGGGAAGAAAAATTAAAAGGATTAAGGAAAGTGTCCAGGGAAGATACCTATCTGTACGATGGCCTTCTCCCCCTCTGGAAGATAACGGGGTATCCATCTTTCGAGGTCCTGATTCTGTATATACCGTGTATGTGTCCAAAATAATATAGATCATTTGCTTTTGACCACTGGCTGGAATAGCCATCCAGATAGTCCGTTGTAGTCCACCTGACACCGAATTCGGCACCGATCGACCATTGCTGGCTGATCACGTATTTCAATCCTATCCCCGCGGGAATAACGATCCCCGCCTTGGAATGCTCAGAATCGTAAAACGGGCCGGCCTGCATCGCATCGTTCACCTGGGGATTAAAAAAGACTCCCCCGATTCCAGCATACAAATATAAGTTGATTTGGGAATAATTGTTCATCATTCCCCTTTTATTGAACATGGCGTTGGATCGCTTCCGCTGTTCCTCCGATATCAGGGAATACTCGGCCTGGAAACTGGGCTCAAATATTCTTGAGTAAAAACTGAATCCCCTGTCGTTGTTCTTGCTGTTCGCATCATCACCCGCGATATACCCGTACATCAGGTTCAATTTGACCGCTACGTTCGTTCTGATCTTGAACCTGGCCCCGATGTAGGCCGATGGACGGGTGTGTTTTATTGATATGTCTTTTATTCCGAACCAGTTATCACTGCTGGTCGCACCCCCGATATCGCCGAAATAATTACAGAATCCCACTCCGAACAATGCCTCGTACCGTCTCAGTTTCCACATTTGAGCTTCACCGGAATGAGGAATAAGAAAAAGGGAAAGGATAATATATGGGAGAATGCGTTTTGCCATCCGGTCTGCTTATTCCTAACAAATGTAAAAATTTAATTTCTTTTATCAACGCCCCACATCAGTTTGTTGCGAAGGGTGTCATAGAAGGTGGCATCATTGATCCTCAGGGTTTTAATAGTAAAATCAGCCCTTTTCAACAATATCCTCACATCCCCCTTGAGGATCTCAGTCCTTGAATCGAGTGTCATCAGGTAGGAATCATCCCTGCTTTCCACCTCTATCCTTATACTGTTGTTATCCGGCAGGATCAGGGGCCGTATGGTGAGGGTATGGGGGGACATCGGGGAAATGATAAAATTCTCTGAATCAGGCGTAAGGATGGGCCCACCCACGCTCATGGAGTAAGCTGTGGAACCGGTCGGGGTTGAGATGATCAGTCCATCGGCCCAGTATGAATTCAGGTAAACATCATTCAGGTAAGTGTGGATGGTTATCATGGAAGCATGCCGTTTCTGCACGCTTACTTCGTTCAGGGCGCAGTTAAAGCCTTCCAGTTTGCTTCCGAGCAGATCGAGCTTTACCAGGGAACGGTTTTCCACGGTATACTCCCCGTTGAATATTGCGGAGAGGGATATTTCGATCCGGTCGGAGGGGATATCTGCAAGGAATCCCAGTCTTCCTGTATTGATCCCGACAATTGGGATTCCGTAATCCTGTACGATGGATACCGCTTCCAGGAATGTTCCGTCCCCCCCGAGGCTTAACATGATGTCGGCATTGCCGACCAGGTCCTGATGGGAATTAAACAGTCTGTTCGGTTCTGTTTTCAGTATTCCTTCAGCTTTAAGAAAATCCCTGAACGGCTGGTACATATCGATTTCCTTGCCCTGCTTCTGCAGATAATCAAGGAGGGCTGAAATGCTCTGTTCGAATCCCCTGCTGAAAGTGCGCCCGTAAATAGCCGTTTTCATCAGATGCTCAGGTATTTCATAAATGCGTCAAAGCGGTTGTTTAAAAGGTCCTCCATCTCATCGCTCTCCATGTAGGACGCCTTGACCGTATAATTATAACGGTTGAATGTCTGGATAACGGATGATATATCCGTAGCGTTCAGTTTGAGAGTGATGTTCATCTTCGTTGAATCCTCAGGGGAGGATACGTAGAGGCTGAGGATCCTCGCATCATTGCTTTCTACGATCTGGCTGATCTCCGTGAGGGTATAATCATTTACGTTCAGTTCCAGTTCAAGGATCCCGCCAGGCTGTTTGAGGGCAGACAGGTTGGCAAAGGTATGGAGCAGGTCATTAAGGGTTATCAGTCCCTTGTACTGCTTGTTCTCGTCGAGCACCGGAACCACCGTAAGTTCAAGCCTGGATATGATCTCAATGACTTCATAGATATGCTGGTACATGATTACGTAGGGACTGAAAAGGGACAGTTTATGGTTGCCTATCGGTTCCTCCGCCATGTTCAGGTCATAGATATCCTTGTCGGATATCAGTCCCAGAAACTCCAGGTTATTCACGATCGGCAGGTGGGAGATCCTGAAAATATCCATCCAGGACAGTGCCTGCAAACCGGTATCGGAGGTTTTCAGGGCGGGTACAACATCTGATATGAGGTCTTTTGCTAACAATGCTTGCAGCTTCTGTTAAAATACTTGTAATTTTGTCAAACTGTAAAGTGTATGCGATCCGACGGAAGATGACCAGACTAAGTGTAAATATAAATAAAATTGCCACATTGAGGAATGCCCGCGGGGGAAATGTACCCGATGTCCGGAAGGCTGCCATAGACTGCCAGAGGTTTGGAGCCGAGGGGATCACCGTGCACCCCCGCCCTGATGAAAGGCATATACGCTACCAGGATGTCCGGGATATAAAACCAGAGATCAAGACTGAATTCAACATCGAAGGCTATCCTTCAAAGGTCTTTCTGGAACTGGTTATATCGGTAAAACCAGACCAGGTTACCCTGGTCCCCGATCCACCGGATGCAATCACTTCTTCCGAGGGATGGGATACGATAAGGCATAAGTCCTTCCTGCGGGAGGTGATTTCAGAATTAAAGCAGCACGGGATACGCAGTTCCATCTTCATCGATACCAGGCCGGAACACATTGAGAATGCAGCGGACACCGGATGCGACAGGGTGGAGCTTTATACCGAGCCTTATGCCCGGGATTATCCGGCTGACCCGGTAAAGGCAGTGGCTCCGTTTGTGGATGCAGGGGCGAGGGCCCGAGACCTGGGACTGGGACTGAACGCCGGGCACGATCTCAGCCTGGAGAATCTCAGGTACTTCAATGAGCAGGTCAGAGGCCTTCAGGAGGTGTCAATAGGGCATGCGCTTATCTCCGATGCCCTGTATTACGGTCTTGAAAACACGATCCAGATGTACCGGAGGTTGCTGAAATAAGCCTTCGATATTACTGTTTCGCGCCAATCAGTAATATCGAAAGCTTAATAGATGTAGAATATGGAACTATATTACAAAAAACTGGGCAGCGGTCCCCCGCTGATAATCATCCACGGGCTTTATGGTTCTTCTGATAACTGGTTATCGATCGGCAAAGCCCTGTCAGATAAATATACGGTTTACCTGCTGGATCAGAGGAACCATGGACAATCACCCCACAGCGATATCCACGACTACCCTTCCATGCGTGATGATCTGATCGAATTCATGGATTATCACGGGATTCCCTCAGCCATAATCATCGGGCACTCAATGGGTGGGAAAACCGCAGTTTTCCTGGCAGAATACGATCCCGGCAGGATCGAATCGCTTATCGTTATTGACATTGCGCCGACACCGTACGAAGCCGGTGAGCGATCAGTCCAGTCAAAAACCCACAGAATGATCCTTGAAGCAATGATGAAGGTCGATTTCAGCCGGGTGAACAGCCGCGAAGATGTGGATAAGCAGCTGGCGGGCAGCATAGAATCCCGGAGGATCCGGAGTTTCATTGTCAAGAACATAAGCCGTGACGGGGATAAGGGATACCGTTGGCGGTTGAATGTTCCCGTGCTGTATGAGTCACTGGGGAATGTTCTCGGGGGACTTGAAGCCGGGAAGTACAGCGGCGGTGAAGAGATCGCAGGATTTCCCGTGCTTTTTATCCGTGGAGAAAAATCAGATTATATTACGGACGACGACATCCTTGTGATCCAGCAGATCTTTCCGGGGGCAAGGGTCAGTACCATTCCGGATGCGGGTCACTGGCTGCACGTGGAGCAGCCCTCTCTGCTTATCAAGACGATCCGGTATTTCCTGTAATCTCGACATTCTCCTCGGGAATCAGTTTCTCACCGCGAAGCCGGAGCAGTACCTGGGCCACGGCCAGCACATCTTTTTCGCAGTACCGGGCAATCCTGTCCAAATCCCCCTCACGGTAATATACCCCCGCCACCTGGCTGCCATCCAGGTCATCCTTGGGATTTGATATCCCCAGTACCTCGGTCAGAAGGGCCAGTGAGGTATAATTCCTGAACTCCCCGAATTTCCAGAGTTCAAGCGTGTCGATAAAATTAAGTTCCCAGGGCTTTTTCCCTGCGGTATTGAGAACCACCGGAAGTTTCAGTCCCAGTATAATAAACCTGCGGGCGAGATAGGGAAAATCAAATTCCTTGCCGTTGTGCGCACACAGACGCATCTCGCTGGCTTTCCTGAAATTCATAACAAGTTGTCCGAATTCACTGAGGATCTTCCTCTCATCATCACCGTAGAATGACTTTATACGGAAACGGCGCGGTTCACTGAGCCTTGAGAAGATACCTGCAGAGATGCAGATAATCCGGCCAAATTCAGCGTATAGTCCCGCTTTCGACCAGACGTCGGAGGCTTCTTCACCCTCTTTTCGAAGCCGGGCGGAGCGGGATTCCCACAGGTTCTGCCGTCGCTCGTCCAGTTCACTGAAAGATTCTGCACCGGGAACCGTTTCAATGTCGAGAAACAGTATGTTTTCAAGTTTGAGGTTCTGCATCATGGCTGGCCGGTATCCAGTTTATTCAGAATTGTGGTAGACAGTATATCAATGGCAACAAGATTATTCCCACCCTGCGGAACGATTATATCCGCATAACGTTTGGAAGGTTCTATAAACTGCAGGTGCATGGGTTTAACGGTTTTCTCATACCGCTCCAGGACCTTGTTTACCGATCTTCCCCTCTCCTGTATATCCCTGCTGATGATCCTTCCCAGCCGGTCATCAGCATCTGCATCAACAAATATTTTAATATTAATAAGATCCCTCAGGGCCGCATGCGTGAAAATCAGGATCCCCTCAAGAAGGATCACCTCCCTGGGCTCCATGAGGATGGTTTCATCCGAACGTGTGCAGGTGATATAGGTATAGATGGGGCGCTGGATGCTGTTTCCCTTCTTCAGGCTTTTAATGTGATCAATAAGCAGGGTGAACTCGAGGGAATCGGGATGGTCAAAATTGATCTCCTGCCGGGCTTCAAGGTCCAGCCCGCTGTTGTCCTTGTAATATGCATCCTGGGGCAGAACGGCCACCCCGTCCTCCGGAAGCCTCTCTATGATTCTCTTGGCCACAGTGGTTTTCCCGCAGCCTGAACCACCGGCGATGCCAACTACCAGCATAATCCTGTCCTGTTATTTTTGCTAACTTAGCAGCAAAATACAAATTAAAACCGCGATTCGAAAATGATCCGCCATATCGTATTGTTCAAGCTCGTCCATTCGGGAGATGAAGAGGCCCTGAGAAGGGCAAGGAATGAAGTTAAGAACAGGCTTGAAGCCCTCGTTGGCAAGATCGATGTGATCCGGACAATGGAAGTCGGGATTAACCTGGTTGAATCCGGGAGGGCATTCGATATAGCCCTGGTATCTGCATTTGATAACCTGGAAGACCTGGAAACCTACCGTGTTCACCCGGCCCATCAGGAGGTTGTGAAATACATAAGCGAGTTTAAAGAACAATCTGCCGCGGTGGATTTTATCTGTTAGGACAAATAGATGCCTGGGATTATGCTGTACCCGCTGAAATTCAAACCCATCTTTAAAGACTATATCTGGGGAGGTTCCCGCCTGCGGGACAGATTCGGAAAAAAGCCTGAGACAGATATTTGTGCAGAAAGCTGGGAAATATCCGCCGTAAAAGACCATATTTCAGTTATTGATAATGGATTTTTGAAAGGGAATAATCTCCAGGAAATCATCGAAGTCTATATGGGAGAACTGGTAGGGGATCATATATTCGAGAAATTTGGCCTTGAATTTCCACTTCTGATTAAGTTTTTAGATGCAAATAATCTGCTTTCCGTACAGGTTCATCCTGACGATGAGCTGGCCCGGAAAAAGCATAATGAGCACGGGAAAACCGAAATGTGGTATATTATTGATGCAGAGAAAAACGCAGAATTGATCTCTGGATTCAGGGAACCTATCAACCAGGAAATTTTCCTTAAGCACTTAGAGAATAAAACACTTCCTGAGATACTGAATTATGAAAGCGTTAAACCAGGTGATGTATTTTTCATGCCAGCAGGACGGGTGCATGCACTATGCTCCGGCATTCTTGCAGCTGAGATCCAGCAGACTTCAGACCTGACCTACCGGATTTATGATTGGGACAGGACAGATGAAAACGGAGTGGGCCGCGAAACTCATATCGACCTTGCCATTGATGCCATTAATTATGCTGACAGGGAACGATACAGGATCTCATACGAGGGACAGATCAACAGCCGTGAAACGCTTGTTGACTCATCCTGGTTCACAACCGGGATTATGAATTTCGACAAGCCGGTGGAAAAAGACTTCAATCTCATCGATTCATTTGTCATATATATGTGTGTCCGGGGCAGGGCTGACATTGACTATGGTGCTTCCGAACCAGTGAACCTGGAAATGGGAGAAACCGTTCTTGTGCCCGCCTCCCTGAAAAACATCCGCCTTCTGCCTGAAGGGCACACACGGCTGCTTGAGATATTCATCAAATAAAACGGGATGGAGCGGCTGAACATAAAGAAGGTTACCTTCATAAAAAGCAGTACCAGGGTAAAGGATTGTCCCACAAAACCATTCCCCGAATATGCCTTTACGGGAAGATCCAACGTGGGCAAATCATCCCTTATAAACATGCTGAGCAGAAGGACGAAACTGGCCAGGATATCTGCGACACCAGGTAAGACACAGCTGATCAACCACTTCCTGATAAACGATTCCTGGTACCTGGTTGACCTCCCTGGCTATGGCTATGCCCGGATGCCCGAGAAGGAAAGACAGAAGATGATGCGTATGATCAGGGGATTTGTCCTGGGAAGTGAGCGCCTGGTATGCCTATTCCTCCTGATAGATGTCAGACTTGACATGCAGCAGGCCGACAGGGAATTCCTCCGGTTCCTGGGCAAGAACCAGGTGCCCTTCGTCCTGGTTTTTACCAAAACGGACAAGGTTGCAAAGAACCGTCTTACCCGCATGGTTGAACAATACAAGGAAAGCCTGCTGGAGACCTGGGAATCCCTCCCGGAAATATTCCTGACCTCGGCCCACAGGCATGAGGGCCGTGAGGAGATCCTGGAGTTTATCCAGAAAACCATGCAAGGGCCGTAATATTTTTTGTCCCATGAATTACATATTATAACTTTACCACATAACCAAATTAATGCACCCTTCATGAGACCCAATTCACCCATCAAGTTTTTTGCAGGCACTGAATCAAAGTACCTGGCGGAAAAAATCGCAAAATCATTTGGCAATGAACTAGGAAAAACGAATGTGCTGCGTTTCAGCGACGGAGAGTTCCAGCCGTATTATGAGGAATCGGTCAGGGGATGCACGGTATTTATCATCCAGTCCACCTTTCCTCCTGCTGACAACCTACTTGAACTGCTCCTGCTGATCGATGCGGCAAAAAGAGCTTCGGCATACAAGATCGTTGCCGTCATGCCCTACTTTGGATTTGCCCGGCAGGACAGGAAGGATAAGCCAAGGGCTGCTATTGGCGCCAAACTGGTCGCCAACCTGCTTTCTGCTGCAGGGGTGGACAGGGTAATGACAATGGACCTGCATGCCGACCAGCTGCAGGGTTTTTTTGATGTCCCCGTCGACCACCTCTACGCTTCCTCACTGTTCGTACCCTACCTGAAAAGTCTGGAGCTCGAAAATCTTACCATAGCGGCACCTGACATGGGGGGGACGAAAAGGGCGAATGCCTATTCACGCTTCATGAATACAGATATGGTGATAGGATACAAACTGAGAAAGAAGGCCAATGTAGTTGAGGATATTAAGGTCATCGGGGAACTTGGGGACAAGGATGTGGTGATCGTGGATGACATGATCGATACCGCCGGGACCATTT
>CBFDEE010000047.1:0-11180 GCA_965603745.1 uncultured Bacteroides sp.
AAAAAACTGGATGTGGACCTGAAGGAAGACGAGGCCTTGCTGAGGCTCTCCGGAGGAGATGCCCGGAAAGTGCTGAATATCATCGAACTGATTGTAAACGACGGGATATCGGGCATGGGCGGGAAGAAAAAAGTCCCCGGCATAATCATCACAAATGAGATCGTCCAGGAAAAGATACAGGAAAACATCGCCCTTTACGATAAAAACGGGGAGCAGCATTACGATATCATTTCAGCATTTATTAAAAGCGTCCGCGGCAGCGATCCCAACGCGGCAGTATACTGGCTGGCACGAATGGTTGAGGGAGGCGAAAAGCCGGAATTCATAGCCCGCAGGCTGGTGATCCTTGCGGCGGAGGATATCGGACTGGCCAATCCGAATGCCCTGCTTCTGGCCACAAACTGCTTTCAGGCCGTACACATGGTAGGCTGGCCCGAATCGAGGATCATCCTTTCTGAAGCTGCCATTTACCTGGCTACCTCACCCAAAAGCAACGCTGCCTATATGGCCATTAATGAGGCACAGGAACTTGTGCATAAGACGGGGGACCTGAGCGTCCCCCTGCATATCAGGAATGCCCCTACCCGGCTGATGAAGGATCTCGGGTACGGAAAAGACTACAAGTATGCCCACAGCTATGATGGGAATTTCGTGGATGATAATTTCCTCCCCGAAGAACTGAGTGGTACAAAACTATACGATCCCGGCGACAATGCCCGTGAGCATGAACTGCGTGACAGGCTCAGGCAATGGTGGAAAGACCGGTATGGCTATTAAACCGGTCCCTGTAAGCAAAATCTGTGAAATTATTTCTATTTTTAAAAAAGTATTGAGAGGATGAGTAGAATGCTTGACAATCTTCCCCTTATCAAGAATCTTGATTCAGACCGGTTTTTCCTGATCGCCGGTCCCTGTGTCGTGGAGAATGAAGACCTTTGTTTTAAGGTGGCCGGGACCGTTTCAGAGATATGCGATGATCTGAAGATACCCTACATCTTCAAGGCCTCCTATCGCAAGGCAAACCGTTCACGGATGGATTCCTTTACGGGGATCGGAGACCTGGCGGCCCTGGATATCCTGCAAAGGCTGAGAAACCAGCTCCGTATACCTGTTGTAACCGATATTCATGCCCCGGAAGAGGCTGCCATAGCCGCCGAGTATGTGGATGTTTTGCAGATACCGGCCTTCCTGAGCCGGCAGACTGAACTCCTGGTCGCAGCAGCGGACACCGGGAAATACGTGAACATCAAGAAAGGCCAGTTTATGTCCCCCGAAGCAATGAGGTTTGCTGCAGAGAAGGTCTCGGAAGCCGGGAACGATAATATTATGCTCACCGAGCGGGGAACCATGTTCGGGTACCGGGACCTCATAGTTGATTTCAGGGGCATTGCTGAAATGAAGGAGACCGGCTACCCGGTTGTACTTGACGTAACCCATTCCCTGCAGCAGCCCAACCAGAGCGGCGGAGTGAGCGGGGGACTTCCGGAAATGATCGAAACACTTGCCCGTGCGGGAATTGCAACGGGAGTAGATGGGATCTTCCTGGAAACACATCCGCTTCCCTCCAGCGCACTCTCTGACGGGGCCAATATGCTCATTCTCGACAAACTGGAATCCCTCCTGAAAAAGCTGGTCTCGCTTAAAGACGCTGTTAATAATTTTAATAACTGATAATCACCATTCAAACCCATTATACCATGAAAAAACGAACCCTCACAATCCTTACCCTGGCCTTTGCCATGGTTGCCTTTCTGCCTGCCCAGAACCTGCAGGAGATACTTGACACCCATTTTGAAACCATCGGGCAGGAAAACCTCGCCGATGTTAAAACCATGGTATCCACCGGCATGACCCTCCAGATGGGCATGGAGATGCCATTTAAGTTCATTACCAAACGTCCTGATAAAGCCTTACTTGAAGTAGATATCCAGGGGGCCAAGATGCAGCAGGCATATGACGGAGAAAACGGCTGGATGGTCGCACCCTGGACCGGGTCTGCCGAGCCCATGGACCTGACAGGACCGGATCTCAGGGGGGTGAAAGATATGTCCGATCTGGACGGACCACTATGGAAGTACAAGGAGAAGGGATACGAGCTCGAATTGATGGACTCAGAAGACCTGGAAGGCACAAAGGTATTTGTACTCAAACTCACAAAGGAAGAAGGGGTCACTGAGTATTATTATATGGACTCTGAAAATTATGTCGTCCTGAAAGTCAAAACAAAGACCATCGTCAATGGCTCCGAGGTAGAGGTTGAAGCCCTGATGAGCAATTTCCAGGAAGTGAATGGCTATGTCACGGCTTTCACAACGGAACAGAGATTCGATGGCCAGCCCGGCATGACCATCAACATTGAAGAGATCAATTATAACGAGGAAGTGGATGACAAGATCTTCGTAAAACCCGTGGTGCCGGAAACGACAGGCGGGGAATGATCCTGCATACATAAAGAAATCCTTTGATAATGAAAGCTGTAAGATACTTACTGGTTTTATTGTCCCTTTTTATTATTCCCCTTAACGAAGCCTTACCCCAGGTATCATCGGCCACATTCGGGGCATTACAGGCCAGGAATATCGGCCCTGCAACAATGAGCGGCCGCGTTACAAGCATTGACGCGCTTCAGGATGATCCCAGGCTGGTCTACATAGGCACGGCCAGCGGGGGACTGTGGAAAAGTACCAACGGGGGTGTTATATGCAAACCGGTATTTGATAAACATACACAGTCCATTGGAGCAGTTTGCCTTGACCAGATGCGGCCGGATACCATCTGGGTAGGAACCGGGGAACCGTGGATCAGGAATTCTGTTTCTGTCGGAACCGGAGTATACAGAAGCACGGACGGAGGCGAAAAGTGGAAACTACTGGGACTTGAGAACACTGAGCGGATATCCAGGATAATCATCCATCCCGAAAATCCGGATATCGTTTTCGTTGCTGTGCTGGGACATCTCTGGGGACCGAACGAGGAACGGGGATTGTTCAGGACCATGGACGGGGGACAAACATGGGAAAAAATACTCTATGTCAACGAGAATACTGGCTGTTCCGATTTTGATATTGACCCGGAAAACCCGGATATTCTTTACGCGGGACTGTGGCAGTTCAGGAGGACTGCATGGGATTTTTATTCCGGCGGGGACGGAAGCGGGTTGTATAAATCCACTGACGGCGGAGATACCTGGCAGGAGCTTTCTGAGAGCCTCCCGGAAGGGGAGAAAGGAAGGATATCTGTACGCGTATCGCCGGCCGATGAGAATATGGTTTATGCCCTGATCGAATCGAAAAAAACTGCCCTTTACCTTTCAAAGGATAAGGGAAGCAGCTGGGAAATGGTCAACAACACCAACATCATCAGGGAAAGGCCTTTCTACTTTGCCCTGATCATTCCTGATCCCATCGACACGGCCCGTGTATACAAGCCGGGATCGAATGTTTCAGTGAGTGAGGACGGGGGCCGGAAATTCAGGAGCACCTCATTTGCAGGAGGGGCCATACATCCGGATATTCATGCTCTCTGGATCAGTAAGAAGGACAACCGTTTCATGTATGCGGGCACGGACGGGGGGGCATACACCTCGAATGACATGGGTAGCTCATGGCAGCATATTCGCAACCTGCCCGTCTCCCAGTTCTACCACATCAGTGTGGATATGCAGAAGCCCTACAATGTCTACGGCGGGCTTCAGGACAACAGCCACTGGACCGGTCCATCCCGGGCGCCCGGTGGGATCCGCAATTCACACTGGTATGAAGTCAGCGGCATGGGTGACGGCTTTTCCGTGATTCCGGATAAGGAGGATAATAATATCGTATACTGGCAGGTCCAGGGAGGAATATTTGCCCAGACCGACCTGCATGACCGCAGTATGCGCTTCATCGCTCCCCAGAAAGATGAGTCCACCGGAAAACTCCGCTTCAACTGGGATGCTGCCATTTCCATGAGTCCCACAAGTAATACCGTCTATGTTGGTGCACAATACCTGTACAAATCAATCGACCGCGGGGAAACCTGGGAAAGGATCTCCCCGGACCTAACTACAAATGATCCTGCAAAACAGCAGCAGGCCGAGTCGGGTGGACTGACGGTTGACAACTCGACAGCAGAAAACCATACAACCATTATCTGCATATCGGAATCCGCGCTGGATAACAAACTGATATGGGTCGGCACGGATGACGGTAACCTGCAGGTTACCCGGGATGGAGGGAGTAACTGGGTAAATGTCTCAGGGAATATTCCCGGACTGCCATCGTCCACCTGGTGTTCCAGTGTATATCCCAGCCGGTTTGACAGGGCAACTGCATATGCCACCTTCGACGGCCACCGGAACGATGATATGATTCCCTATGTATTCAAAACGACGGACTATGGCAATACCTGGACCAGCCTTGCGGATGAAAACATAACTGCTTATTGCTATAAGGTACTGGAAGACCTGGTGAATCCTGATCTGTTGTTCCTGGGTACTGAATTCGGACTTTTCATTTCCATTGACGGCGGGGAGTTATGGTCACAGTTTAAGGGGGAACTGCCCAATGTTTCCGTAATGGACATGGTTATTCATCCCAGGGAACATGACCTGGTGCTTGGAACCCATGGCCGGGGGGTGTATATTATCGATGACATTACGCCCCTCAGGCAGCTTGACACCGAAGTGCTGGAATCGGATTTTACATTTCTTGATTCCCGTCCGGCGGTGCCTGTGGATGTAACAGGATACCAGTGGCCCTCCCGCGATGATGAATTCAGCGGAAGAAATCCCGGATCTGCCATTCCGGTAACCTATTACATGAAGAAACGCCATATATTCGGTAAAATGTCAATAGAGATACTCGATCAGGACGGAAGCAGGATCACCGAGGTGCCTAGTGTCCCGAGGAAAGGGATCAACAGGGCCTACTGGCAACCCTATATGAAACCACCAAGAGCCCCTGTAACAGAGGCCATCCCGTTTCAAATGCTTTTTGCCCTCCGGGGACCGGACTATCCCCATGGCGAGTACAAGGTCAGGATTAGCAAGGGAAAAGATGTGTATGAGTCAAGCGTCCGGGTGCATAAGAATCCGGACCTTCCCCACAGCGACGAGGACCTGCAGCTCCGGCGGGAAACCATGATGAAGGCATACTATCTCCTGGAGGACCTGGCATATCTCGACCACAGGATGAATGATGTCATCGGGCAAACGGCCGGCCTTGAGAATTCTCCAGCCCTAAAATCTTCACAAAAGAAGAAGATCAAGGCCATTCATACAGAACTTGAAGAAGTCAAGAGCCGCCTCATGGTCAGAAATTTCGGCGATCTGAGAGGAGATGCAGAACTGCGTGAGGATCTTGGATTCCTTTATGGTACCGTCACAATGTATCCAGGAAGGCCCACAAAATCCCAGATTACGCGACTCGATGAACTGGCTTTGGAAGTCAAAGACATGACAGAAGAAGTGGATGGCATATTTGCGGAATACCTTGATGGATTGAACAAGCTGGTTGAAAAAGCGGGACTGGAAGCCATCAGGATCACCACCCGGGAGGAATTCGACAAGGAAAGGGAAAATTAGTATACAGAAGGTCTAAAATGGACAGGAGCCTGTTTTTGCAGGCTCCTGTTTTATTTCCAGCCGGTCTGTAAGCCGGGTTCTGTATCCCGGAGGTCCCACATGTGGCGCCTTCCGGAATCTCTATCATTTATCTGCTCGACCTACCCCCCGGCATCGGGCGAGCAACCCTTAATTGCCGGTATACATGGTCTTTCAGCCCAGAAGGCGGGCGGCATCCGGTGTCGCCACCGGAACCGGTGAGCTCTTACCTCACCTTCTCACCCTTACCCCAACCGGATTAACCCGGAGGGGCGGTTATTTTCTTCCCCGCTGTCTATGCCCTCTCGAACATCTTCCTCACGGAAGTCTGGTGCTCTGAGCTGCCCGGACTTTCCTCCCTTCAATCCCTTTGCCGGGGACCGAAGAACGATAGAACGTCCTGCTGGATTACTGCAAAATTACGAAATTTCCGGTAAACCCGGGAAAAGTCCGAAACCTTTTAAATACTAACTTTGCGTACCTGAAAATGATCGATTCCATCAACATAGCCGATTATACCTACGATCTCCCGGAGGAGCGTATAGCAAAATACCCGCTCGGGCCAAGGGACAGCTCCAGACTGCTGGT
Organism: uncultured Bacteroides sp.; assembly: GCA_965603745.1. Taxonomy (GTDB): domain Bacteria; phylum Bacteroidota; class Bacteroidia; order Bacteroidales; family SM23-62; genus SM23-62. The sequence goes on from CBFDEE010000047.1 coordinate 6,170, forward strand.
TTATGACCGTGGAAAGATATCCGGCATTACATTCCGTGAACTGCCGGGACTTATCGAACCGGATAACCTCATGGTCTTTAATGACACAAAAGTGATCCAGGCAAGGCTCAAATTTGCTAAAGAGAGCGGATCAAAGATCGAGGTTTTCTGCCTTGAACCGCGCGATCCGGCGGACTATAACCTGGCCTTTCAGAAAACCTCGGGAGCAGTCTGGAAATGCCTGGTTGGGAACGCCCGGAAATGGAAGAATGAAGCCCTGCAGATGGACCTGCTGGTGAAGCAGAAACCGCTCAGGCTCCGTGCAGAAAAAACCGGTCGTGAAAAAGATGCTTTCCTGGTAAATTTTCACTGGGAGCCCGCCGGGATACCATTTGGTGAAATCCTTGAACAGGCGGGTAAAACTCCCATCCCGCCCTACCTGAAAAGGGAAGCAGAACCGGGTGACAGGGGAACTTACCAGACGGTTTATTCACGCCTGGACGGCTCTGTTGCCGCCCCGACAGCGGGACTTCATTTCACCGATTCCATTCTTGCAGAAACTGCTGCCAGGGGAATCCCGAAGGTGGAACTGACCCTCCATATAGGTGCAGGGACCTTCCAGCCTGTTATTACCAGGGAACTGAGCTCTCATCCCATGCATGCTGAACATTTTTTCATCAGCCGAAGCTCCCTGGAGACCATTCTCTATCATAAGGGCCATATACTGGCTGTCGGGACTACCAGTACGAGAGTTCTGGAGTCCATCTACTGGCTTGGAGCCCGCATCCAGGACCTGGCTCGGGACAGAGTTCAGGAACAGGGCCAGCATCAGGACAGGGATCAACCCGGGAGGCTGTTCCTGGACCAGTGGGAAGCCTACGGACTGCCGAAGCCGCAAAAGAATAAAAGCCTTGAGAACCTTTTAAAATATATGGACAGTCAGCGAATTGATACTCTTGTGGGACTGACACGGCTCATGATTGTCCCTGGTTACAAGTTCAGAATGGTCGATCGCATGCTGACCAATTACCATCAGCCGAAGAGCACCCTGCTCCTGCTCGTTGCTGCATTCATCGGTGACGACTGGCGTGAAGTCTACAGATACGCTCTGAATAATGGATTCCGGTTCCTGAGCTATGGCGACAGTTCCCTGCTGATTCCCCGTTGATCTACTGCTGATTCCCCGTTGATCTACTGCTGATTCCCCGCTGATCTGCTGAATCCCCCCATACAAACCGGAAAAGCCGGGTAACCAGGACTTAGCTGGACCGCTTGGTTTATTCCCTCAGAACTGCCTCATCAATCGGCTCCAGGGTATCCGGGTTGATGACTCTCATGGATACTTTCCGGCCCTCGACGTCGATGAGCACAAGCGCATTACGGGTTGTAAATCCCTTAACATGCTCGGACCAGGGCGTTTTTTCCTGCGCATAATAAGGTGCGCCGGCAGCCCCGTTGTTAATCTGCCAGATCTCACGCTGGAGCTTTATTTTCTCCGGGAAATAAGGTTCCGGGTACCTGACCATTTTCTCAGTGATCCTGACGCGGTTGTAATTATGTTCATCCCCGGTAAGCAGGGCCACGACCTTACTGCTTTTATTCACGACCAGGTCCAGGAAGCGGTCCCGTCTTTCAATGATCCCCTGATTTACCGGCCTGCCTGCCACAAATGGCCGCCAGTCATTGCTTCCGTTGTACCACATATCGTCCTTTACATGTCCCCCGTTCGGAAAGGCAGGTGTATGCATGGTGACAAATACATGGTCGATCCCGGGATCCTTTTCGAACATTTCGAGGGTTTCTTCCAGCCATTCCATCTGCTTGTCCATCAGGTAGCCGTGCAGGTTCCCTCCCGATATTCGTATGAACTGTGATGTGGAGTTATACCAGTAATCCGAGTTCAGGACGATCATCCCGACGTTATCCCAGGTATAATAAAAAACCGATTCCTTATAGGATGGAAAATTTGTTTTCTGCGGGTCCGGATCGTATATAGCCCCGTCCTCGCTTTCGGGCCCGTTTTCAGGCATAACAAAATTTTGCATATACAATGCCTCTGCGGATTCGGTATCAAAGGGGAAACGGTCAACCTTCATCCTGACCTGCCTGTTTTCAATGCTGTCAATAAAGAGGCATTCCAGGGCTTCATGATTACCCATGCCTACATAAAGTGGGATATAATGCCAGTACGGCTCAACAGCCCGTTTCCAGTTCGCATATTGCAGGTCGGTGGACTTCCTGTCCGTCAGATACCCGGTAATCAGGTCACCGGTGAACTGAAAGAAACGGGCTTCCTGCTGTAGTGTGAGGGCCATGATCTTTTTCATGATGTAGGCATTCACGCCATAAAGGCTTCTTTCACCTCCCCCCATGCCGTCACGGGAATCGCTTGCGTATGCAAAGGTGAATGCAGTCCGGCTTCCCGGAACCGGGGCTGTCCGGAAACTGTAACTACCCGGGAGGGTAACCCCTCCGAGCGAGTAGTCGTATTCAGTATCTGGCATAAGTCCGTTCAGCTCTATAATGTGTTCCCTTACGGGTCCAGTATCACTGAATACGTTCCCATTCATCTCAATACTTGCCTGGCAGGGTATATTGGTTTTAAAACTGACGGCAACCCGGTCAGGTCCCACGAGGTTAATAAACGGTCCCTCAAGCACAGTGATCCCCACTTTAAAAGGTCCTGTACCTTCGAACGCAACCTTGCCATCGTAGATAAACTCGCCGTACAGGTCTGTGACCCTGTATCCCAGTATCCCCTTACCAGTGCTTTGCCAGCCTATCATATCATACTTTCCTGAAAGTTTGTTGAGGATATCCACATGGGCTTTTCCCTGATAAATAAATTCTGAATCCCTGAAATAAACGGGATAGGAATAATCACCGTCATCGTGATGGATAAAACCATAATACAGGATACCCGTGAATTCCGGATCAATAAAATCAAATGCGATCCCTGTTCCGGTACCCTGCGGCCTGCCTATGGCACCGTCCAGATTGTATCGCATGGGCTCTTCGACCCGGTATGCCCTGCTTCCCTTTCTCCACTCAAGGTAAATCCGGCCGTCCTTATCGGTCTTGATATTACTGTAGACATCTGGTATCTCAGCCTGGGCCTGAATGCCGGATACCGTGAACAGACCCAGCAGGGCCGATAGATAAAAACTGTTTCTCATCAGAACAGGAATTTGTTTTGTTATTTTGAAATTACTTTCCTAAGCAGGGATGCAAAATCCTTCACTTCCTCTTCCGTGGTGTCGTAGGAACACATCCAGCGGACCTCACCACTGGCTTCGTCCCATATATAAAAGAAGTATTCTTTCTGTAAAACTGGTATCAGCTCTTTAGGCAGGATCGCAAAAACCGCGTTGGACTGGACGGACTGGGTGATCTTTACACCGTCAATATCCCGGACTTCCGAAGCCAGCATTTCAGCCATCCGGTTTGCATGTGATGCATTCTCATGCCAGACGTCTTTATCCAGGAACCGCTCGAACTGGGCTGCTATGAATCTCATCTTGGAGGCAAGCTGCATGCCCTGTTTCCTGAGATACTTAAAATCCCCTGCAAGGTCGGGATTGAAAAACAATACTGCTTCACCGTACATCAGGCCATTCTTCGTACCTCCGAAGGAGAGAACATCAACCCCTGCATCCAGGGTAAATTCCCTGAATTCCATACCCAGGTGTACTGCCGCATTGCTTATGCGGGCGCCATCCATATGCAGGTACATATTATTACTATGAGCATAGCCGGCAATCTCGCGGATCTCTTCAAACGAGTAGACTGTACCCATTTCTGTGGACTGGGTAATGGATATAACCCGGGGCTGCGAATGGTGCTCAAATCCGATGCCGTACACATGCTTCGCAATTCCCTCAATGCTCAGTTTTCCGTCGGGACATTCTACCGAAAGCAGCTTGCAGCCGGTCCATCTTTCAGGCGCCCCGCATTCATCCTCATGAATATGTGAGGTCTCCGCACAGATGATGGAATGATAAGGTTTTGTCAGGGCATCGAGTCCCAGGACATTGGCAGCGGTACCGATAAAAACGAAGTATGGATTCACATCCTTCCCGAACACCTCCCTGATTTTTTTCACCGCAGAAGCCGTATAAGGATCGTCCCCGTATGCTATGGTATGGCCATGATTGACTTCAGCGAGGACTTTCATAATTTCCGGGTGGACCCCGGCATTGTTATCGCTTGCAAAACCACGTTTGTTCATGAGGGCCGGTGTTAGAAAAGTTCATCGTATTTCGTCCACAGATAGTCCCCCAGATCCCAGGCTTTTTTCACTACCCTGTTGCCCCAGAGCATGGTATAATCCGTAAGGAATGAAACCGTTTTTTCAGGATTGTCATTCTTATAAAGTGCCAGGGCTTCAGCCTCAACCTCCTTCTGTTTCTGAAGCAGTTCTGTCTGCCATGGTACCCATACGGCATCCAGGTCATATCTCATGTCCCCCCAGCGCTGGGCAGCCAGAGTACCCAGTCGGTTAAAAGCCCACCAGGCCGATTCGGTTGTATACCCGTTTGGTCTTCCGGGAGTTTTGTACGGCCCGGGAAGATCCGTCACTGAACAGTAAACAGGAATGTAAATGGAGGAAGCAACATTGTCCATGGCGAGCCAGACCACACATCCGATCTCGTCCGGCAGCCAGTCACTCGACTGAATTATGGTGGCATACATGGTATACCACCTTGCAATGGTCCGTTCGCCTCTCCATCCCCAGCCTCCGTTGATACTGAATACCCTGTTCATATCATAGGGCATGAAGGGATTGGCAAGGGGGGAGATCACCGTCCGTCCACTGTCATCTGTCACGGTTATATCTTTGACGAAATTGAAATCCGTTCCCTCGTAATAATCCTTGAATATAGCGATCAGTTTCTCCATGCTGACCGGCTCATCCGGTTTCACGGAGAATGGGTAATTCTCTGCATTGGGATCCAGTCCAAGGGAAGGGGCCACCAGATCGAAGACCCTCCATTCCCTCCTTCTCCCAGCAAGGGACGTCCTGCTTTCGGGG
>CBFDEE010000048.1:0-11137 GCA_965603745.1 uncultured Bacteroides sp.
CGGAGGCTCAAGAATCGGAGCCCTCAGGACCACTCAAGCCAATCGCCTACTGAGGCCAGCGCTCACTCCGGGTAGGCCACACCCACGTCGTAAAACTCCTCGTCACGCTGGCCGCTGACCCTGACCTTCTTGCACAGGGTGCGGAGGTCCTCCTCGAGATCGTCCGAGGTGATCAGGTTCTCGCTCAGGTCAAGCAGCTCGAGGTGGCCGTAGACCTCGCGGCGGTCGAGCAGGGTCAGGGCCCCGTCGTCGGTCAGCGTTCCCTTGGAGAGGTCGAGGGACTTCAGCTGTGGGAGGATGCGGGCGCCCGGGAGCATCGCGCATAGATCGTCGGTGAACTCGGCGTTGGCCAATCCCAGGTGGGTAACGGAAGGGATGTTGTCGCGGTTGAGCAGCGGGATGACCGAGTAGACCGAGTTCTCGGCACCGGCGTCGCTGGCACCGAACCAGACTGTATTTTCATCATCCGGATAGATATGGTTGATCTCGCCTATATCGATACCCCGGAACGGCTTTTCTATCATATCCCGTGTGCTGTGGTGGACCAGTGTTATCTCATTCTCAATAACGGCCCATGTCCGGCCGTCGGCATAGGTTACAAAACTGAGAGGCCGGGTAACGACCCGGTCGTAAAGAAAACTGTTCTCGAAATATCCCCGGTAATATTCAGGGATGTCTTTCAGGGAATCAGGCAGGAATTTCCGGACCACCTGTTCATCAATAAAATGCATAATCCCTGAAGGTGTGCCGAAAATAATGGAGTCCTGGTGGGCAAACGGCAGAATCCACCCCTCAGGCAATCCATCCCCCGCCCCGTAATACCTGTACGTTTCATGCGTCAGATCGGAATTCAGGAGGATTTTGATCGTTCCCTGCAGGCTGGTACCCAGCCAGATTTCAGTGGCATCGTAGTAGGTGGACCGGTTTTTGGCAATGGATTTAATGTCTTCACGTATGCCGCTGAAGTCTTTCACCTTTTTCCAATTCTGAGTGGGACTAAAGGCTGCCAGTCCCCCGGCCCCCCCGGCCAGCAGTAGTTTTTCCTCTTCGAGCCAGAGCATGGTAAATACATTCATATCTGACATTTTGCTTAGCCTTCCGCCATGGATAATAAAAAGGCCGTTGCTGGTGCCTACAAGCAGGGAGTTCCCGATGGATTTAAGCGACCATACCTGGTCACGGATACTGTATGATGGTTTGAATTCAAGGGATTGATTCAGGGCATCCGGGATACTTTCCGCGAAAAGGCCGGATGTTGTACCGGCGTAAAGCCGTCCCTCATGCCTGACAATGGCAGACACACTGCCTTCAAGTCCCGCTTTCTCATCATAAAACGACACCGGCGAGGAATAATCGATTTTACTGATCCCTTTGCTAAGCGCGCACCAGATGTTCTGGTGCCTGTCCTGCCAGAGGTCTTTGATATCATTTTCACCCAGGCCGGATTGTTTATTGATGACGGCATTAATGTTTCCCTGGGGACTGCAAATAATCACTCCCTCATGCATGGTATTGAGTGCAATGTTGCCGTCTGAAAGGGCTATTCCCCCGAAGATCCCCGACCGGATGAGGAATTCATCATTGCCGGTTGGCATCCTCTCTATCCCCTGAGGGGGATCATACAGGTAAAATCCTTTTTCCTGGGTCACTATCAGGATCCGGCCCTGTTCATCATAAGGGAACATACCAAATATGCCCAGGTTGGCAAATACAGATCCGCCGGCCACCGGTATTAAAGAACTACCTTCCAGGACCTTCAGTCCCCCGCCACGTTCCCGCACAAATAGCAGTGAGTCGACCAGGAAAGAAGTGTGGAATGATGTTTCAGGGTAGATGGCATCGATTTCCAGTTCCTGGTACCTGTGTATAAACAGGCATTCTTCAGCCTGGAATATTACATGGTTCCTGGAGGTATGGATTGTCCAGATGGTAGAGAAAAATCGGTCTTCTTCCGGAAGGAGGTCCGAAAGCGAACGGTAAATCAGGGATCCTGTCTGGTCTGATACAAGGAAACCGAATTCCTGTTGGGAACCAACGAAGACAATCCCGGTTGGGGATAAATTCAGGGATGTAACATAGGCACCCTGGCGTACGGGGATAAAGCGCCACTCGCTGCCGTCGTATTCCATGATCCCGTTTGCATTTCCCGCATACACAAGATTGCGGTGATCGGTGATAATGCAGTAATTGGTTGCCTCATGATCACGGCCGTAGGTCTTATTGGTATAGTTAGAAATGGGCAGTCTGAGGTTTTGTCCCCTTACTGGAGCGGATATTAACAATGGAATAAGCAGGAGGGCAGAAAAAAACATCCTCATTTCCTGTGGATTTTTAGTAAGTGGTTTGGCTACTAAAAATAGTAAAAAGAGGTGGAAATGAGTATATTCTGAGGGATCTATTTAACCAGGCCGAAATCCTTCTCCATGAACAGCATCACATCCTCTTTGTCCGGTTTTCCGTAGAATTCGAATACATATCCGGAAAGTTCATTGACCTTCCGGCTGTATTCCTGCGTATCAAGTTCTTCCAGGATGATACCGGCCTCCGCTTTAAAGGATTCAAGTTCCGGGAATACCAGCTCAAATGAATTGATATACTGCGATGAGCCTTCCGAGAAATAGTTCAGGATAACAGACGGATCATCAAGAGAGGGGATGGCCTGATCGTCAACCTGCAGGATTTCTTCCCGTGAAAAGACCAGGTTGTTTTCCGTAAAGGACAGTTTCTTATTGATCTGCTCACCATTGTACCGGAACTGGAGAAAGAAAAAGTGCTGTTCGTCCAGGGGAAACTGGTAGGGATTGATATGCCAGCTCGCTTCGTACAGGATGGCGACCGCGCCCTCAAACTGGTCCTGGATTGCGGACAGGGTGTTCAGTGCACCCCCCCGTGTGCTGATGTTGCTCATGGCCGGGAGGAAATACGATTTTCCTCCCGAAGACTGGTTGGCGGATCCGGAGGTCAGAATGAACCTTCCTTTTTCAGGATTGATGACGGCTGCCCTGGATCCCGGGCTCTCAAAGGACAGGGCCTCGTCTTCTGCAAACACATCACCCAGTTCCATCTGGCTTCCGGTGCGGACATACTGGATGTTGCCGTTGACTTTAATGACCTTGAAACTGCTCTGGGCCTGGAGGTTGCATGCCAGGATGAAAGATGCCAGGATGATTGCTGCTTTTTTCATCTTATTGGTTTTCGGGTATTCATAAATAGTTATACGCCTGGATACTTTTTTCGTTTCAATACAAAGTATAATACTTCCTGCCCGGCAGCAAGTAATTGATCAGCTGTCGTGACACTAAATAAATTTTAACCTCAATGAACCGACAATATCCAGGGCGGTTGAAATGGTACTCAGATCGGTATAGAGCTCACCGCTTTGGCCTGCATAATGACTGTGGCCGATGACCTCCATGGTGTATTCCGGGAGAGGCTTGCCGAAATCGACTTCACACATATAAACAAGGGCAGGCTGGCAGGAGGTCTTATACTCCTCGTCGTCGGGATATTTATTATTGGTCCAGTATTCATTCCAGTCCCATGTCTGGTTGATCTCGAAATAGATCCTGATCTTTTCAGGTGGTTCTTTATCGAATCGGGTGTGGATACCGAAATCTCCCGGGGGAGTGGCCCCGGTGTAGGCATCGGCTACAGGATTCTCTTTCGAAGGTACGTAGAGCCCGTCGGCTGCCCGGATCCCCCTGCGGTGTGACCAGAAGGGAAGCGAAGCCGGCCTCCGTATCCCGCCCGGCTCCCAGTGCCCGGATGAAGGATCACCATGATCATATATGCCTGTTCCCACAGCCTTGGAGATAAACAGGGTCTGGATGAAATTCCCGTCCGTATCTTCCGCCCAGAGGACAAAGGAGGGGTGGTTATGTGCAGGGCCTTTCCTGAAGTCGAGATAGAGTGCCGGTCCCTTTCCGGAGGCATTGGCTTCCAGGTCCGTTTTCACGGGTTCTTCATGGATCCTGCCCGATTTGCATGCAGTCATGGCGCTGAGAAATATGAACAGAATGGCTTGCTTTTTCATGGATCACAAATTTACAGTTTTCAAAGGTCCCGGTATTTAAAATTCAACAATGATACCGATTGTCGGCAATACCGTTCCCGTTTCGGTTTTGATGAGTTCCAGGCTATACAGCTGGTCCATGTAAGGATCCGACGGATTCCGTATTATTGGGTTCCCGTCGGCATCTTCCTCCTGGTACAGGTTGGCGGGTGAATCTGCCTTGTAGTTAAATACATTCTGGATGTCGAAGTAAAGGTTAAGCCTCCACTTGCTGAAATACCATTCTTTATCCACGCGCATATCAAGCTGGTGGAAACCCTTTAACCTGAGGGTGTTGAAACGGGAATAGTCCAGGTAGCCGCTTCCGCGCACATCCCAGGCCGGCCTTCTCTCGCTTACAGGGATATCCCAGGGCGTGTAAGGTGTTCCGCCAGCAAAGCGGTACTTCAGGCCTGCCTGCCAGTTGCCCCTGAATTTGCGACCGGCTGTCAGATTCAGCAGGTGCCTGTTATCCCAGGCACTGGGTATATAGGTCCCCGTCGGATCCAGGCTCTCGCTGATCTCCTCGGATTCACTCCTGACAAGGGTATAGGACAGGATGATATTAAAACCTGCAAGGTCCCTGTTCCGGTACAGCAGCTCGGCTCCATAAGCCTTCCCCATTGCCAGGGATATCACCTCCTCGTCCCCGAAAGTTCCGAAATCTCCACCCTTGCTGGCAATGGAAACTCTATCCTGAACGGAGACCGGGTAATCGTGATACCATTTGTGGAAACCTTCCAGGCTGAGTTTCGATTTATCATCTGGAAGGAATTCAAACCCCGCGACAATATGATCCGAGGAAATATACTTAAGTCCGTTATCCTGGTTGACAAGATCCCCGTTGTTATCTCTGTAACCCAATGTCGTAAAGGGAGCCTGCTGATAATACCTGCCTGTATTGAAATTTACTGACACGCCGGGAGAAAGAATATAGGAAGCGGAGATCCTGGGGGAAACCTGCTTCAGGAGATTGTTCATATCACCGGAATAGTTATTCGCATCCATGCGAACACCCAGTGAAAGGTTCAGTCGTTGTTTCAGAAAATCCTTGCTCAGTTGTCCGAACACAGACCAGGAAAACATGTCGAGTTCCGACAAATAATCAATGGTCCCGGGCTGGTCATCCCGGTAAATGCGGCTGAAGGTCCGGTTGTCGTAATAGGCATGTTCGATTCCCCCTCCATAATTCACCTTCAGCCCGCTGCCATACCGGGAATTATGCTCGTATCGGAAGCGGGTCTGGATTTCATTAGAGCGGTAATCGAAGGTCAGAAGGGAATCCTCCTCAATATTGTTATAATACTTGTTCGCTCCATTGTTCAGGTGGCTGCGGCTCAGCACCCAGGTGTCGTAACCCTTGTCGGAATAATGCTTGTATACTGCTCCCACCGTGTAGCTCCACTGGTCGTTTGTGGGAATGGCCTTTAATATGGCGCGCTGGTCGGCGGTCTCGTTGGCGTCCAGGTTCAGGGTAAGGACATCGTAGGATCCTAGTCCGAGCACAGTGATCTCGTTCCTGTCGTTGATCCGGCTTTTAAGCTTGAATTGCATATCGTTATAGGTGGGCAGGAAAGGAAGTCCTATTACCGAAAACAGGTACTGGAGATAAGATCTCCTGGCTGAGAAAATGTAGGTGGTGTTTTCTGAAATGGGACCGTCAATGGCAAGGGCAAGATCAGTCGCACCCACGGAGCCCTTGAATTTCAGTTTCTCACGGTTCCCGTCAACCTGGCTGAATTCAAGTACCGAGCTCAAGACATTACCGCGGTCGGCGGGAAATGCACCTGAATAGAAGTCAACCGAGCGTATCAGGTCCACATTCAGAATACCGGTAGGTCCGCCGCTGGCCCCCTGCGTGGCAAAATGGTTAAGGTTGGGGATCTCCACGCCATCAAGAAAAAAGCGGTTCTCGTTCGATCCTCCTCCACGCACGATCAGATCATTGCGGAATGAAACGGTTGATGCGACCCCCGGAAGGGATTGCAGCACCTTTGATATATCACGGTTACCGCCGGGATTCTTTTCAATTTCCTCGATGCCTATGCGCTGGATCGACAGGGGACTCTCCTCCTTTTTCCGGAATGGGGATGCCCTTACCGTGATCTCCTCGATGGCCACCGTGGTTTCATTCATGGGAATGTCAATAAATACCCTGCTGGAATTGGAAACGAGGATTTGTTCGGTAACATAGGGCTCAAATCCCACGGAGGATATACGCAGTTCCACATAGCCCGGCTCGATTCCGGTAAAAAGGTATCTGCCGTCGATATCGCTTACCGATCCGATGTTTGTACCCCAGATGACGATGTTGGCAAAGGGGACCGGTTCGTTATTGTTGGAATTATAAACACGTCCCTCGATAATGCCCTGCCCCGTTTCCCGGGCTGCAGTAACTGATATGAATAAAACAGCGATGGATATGCCTGCAAGTATCTTCTTTCTCATTGTACGATTTCCTGAGGCACAAATTTACCAAATCCTGGGCTATCCGTTTTTTAAACAGCTGTTAAAATATTCTTCAAGCCCTGACAGGTCAAGAAAGGGATATCGTTCGGCAAGATCACGGACCTCCTGCAATTTGTTCCTGCAGAATTCCCTGTGCTTATCGGAGGAAGGATCAAAAGGGCGGTGGTTCCGGGCACTGACCAGTTTCTGTATGGCGGGGATGATTTTCCTGGTCTCTTCATCAAGCCAGGCACCGGAGAATTTTTCCCAGATATAACGGGTCATCTGGCTGTTGGGGTGAACCAGGTCCTCACCGTAGAACCTGTAATCCCGCAGGTCGTCCATGGCGATTTCCCAGGAAGGGAAGTAATCACAGTAGGAAAACATTTCCGTGAGCCTGTGGGCGGCCAGGACCAGGGTGGATTTGCTGACGGAGTTTAATTGAGGACCATCCTTCCAGTGGCGGACAGGGCTGACGGTAAGGATGATCCTTAGCTCCGGAACAGCCTTTCTCAGGGCGGCGAAAAGTTTGGTATAGGTATCCGTGACCTGGCTGACTGAAAGCAAATGCCTGCTGAAACGCACCGCCGGCAGTTTATGGCAATTGCAGACGACATTGGCGGTTTCACGATGCACGTAAACCCAGGCCGTTCCCCATGTAAGAAGAAGATGAGATGTTTTTTTGAGATGTTCCGCTGAAAACACGATGCGTTCATTGATATTCTTCAGGCAGGTTTCCGGATCCGGGTGTGAAAAACGGCTGTGATGGTCAAAAGAAAACCATTTATCTCCGTCCGAGTCCAGGTCCTTCTGATTATATTCTTTACCGTTCATAAGGGTCCAGAGGTTCCTGGCCACGGAAGAGGGATTGTAATTGACACCGAAAGGATTGACATCGACCCGGAATTGCAGGTCTTTCATGATGGCCCCAATATTTTCTGTAAAACAGGAGCCCATGAAAAGAATATTCGAGCGGTAGCTGACAGGATTCTCTGAAGGCGGAATATGTATTTCTGTCCGGAATTCCATGTTCAGTCTATAATTGCAGTTCTCCGAGCCAGTCCACCACATATTTGAAAACATCCCTGTACTCCAGTTCATTATGCAGTTCATGCCTCAAGCCTTCCCATATCTTCAGACGGGTCCTGTCTGATGTATTTGACACGAATTCCTCACTTGCTTTGTGTGAAGTGATTTCGTCGGCATTGCCATGCATTAGCAGAATAGGTATATTGATCCTGGATGCGTGCTGAAGCGCATATTCTCCCTTATCCATCATTTCATATGCGTATTTAACCGAGATCTTCCTGTGAACCAGGGGATCGCTCCGGACATCGGCCCAATGGTCAGGGTCATGGGACAGGCGTTCGGCACCAAGGCCTTTGGCTTTTATTCTGAGTCCCGGTGCGAGGGAATTGAATATAACAGAAAATACTTTTTCCACCCTGTTTACAGGAATGACCAGCCTCAGCCAGGGCGAGGAAGCTATCAGGGCCGACAGGGGCGGATCTTTGGAGATTGCATAATTGATGGCGACATTTCCTCCCATGCTATGGCCGTATAGGATCCTGGGAATCCCCGGGAACATCTCTTCAGACTTTTGCTGCATCAGGTCAACCTGGTCAAGCAGCAACTGGTAGCTTTTTACGTGACCGGTTTTTCCTTCGGTCTTCCCGTTGCCGAACAGGTCCATGCCTGTCAGTGCATATCCTGAACCGGCAAAGAGCGATCCCCAGCGGGCATAGCGCCCGGAGTGTTCGCCCATGCCGTGAGCCAGGCTTATTACAGCTTTCGGCTCTCCGTCCGGTAGCCAGGATTGGGCAAAGACCTTTTTCCTATCCAGTTCCCACTGGTATTCCTCATGTTTCATATCCCCTTTCTGTAAGTTTTTTAAATTTACTTCAGATTTGAAAATTACGAAATTCCCTCATTAATCCGGCATATAAGCACACACCGGAAGAATGGCCTGAATGATATTACACGCCAGGTGGAGGCCATCGTAGCTGAGAGCAAGGTGCAGACCGGAATGGTCAATGTCTATGTCCAGGGTGCCACCGGAGGAATAATGATTCTTTTCATTTGAATAGCCCCTCTTTAGCGGGTGCCAAGTACATGACTTACAATATTTTATATTTGGAAAAGAATGACAAATATTCGAACTTACGTTATTTAGTAAGTTAAATCCTACAGTGTGCAGGTCGTGAACTAAGATTTTAAAACATAATTGTCATGAAAAGCTATGTCTTTATAATCCTCAGTTTTTGTTTCTTGAATTCGGCTGCACAATCAGATGAACAGATTATTGCTAGAATTTTCGAAGAAAACCTGGGCCGTGGTCATACATATGAAAACTTGGAATATCTCTCGAAAAAGATAGGTAACAGAATTAGTGGTTCTCCCCAATTAGCTGCTGCTATCGAATATTCTAGGCGTCTTATGCTCGATTACGACTTCGATACGGTATATCTGCAGCCAGTGATGATTCCAAATTGGAAGCGAGGTGAGGAAGAAATAGTGAGAATAATCAATTCTACCTCTTTGGGGAACAAAAAGTTGAATTGTATTTCATTTGGCAATTCAGTAGGCACAGGTCCGATGGGAATATCAGGGGAAATAGTGGAGTTTACAGGACTTGAGTCACTTAAGCAGGCTGAGGAGGAGCAAATACAGGGTAAAATAGTCTTTCTCAATAAATCTGTTAATCATGAGAAGTATGATATTCTTGGAGAATATGGTCAAAATATTGACTTAAGGAAAAATGGTGCCAGTGTTGCTGCAGAAAAAGGGGCGATAGCTTTCATTCTCAAGTCGCTTTCAACTGGAACAGATCATTTTGCACATACCGGACAAATGTCTTACGACAATGATTACAAAAAGATACCATCACTGGCGATAGGTCATTCAGAAGCCATTTTGTTAAGAGAATTAATCAAAAGGGAGCCTGGGATAAAACTGTATATTGAGACTCATTGTGAAGCTTTTAATGATGTTGTGTCTTATAATGTTATCGGTGAGATTAAAGGAACAGAATTTCCGGAAGAAGTTATTGTTGTTGGCGGACATATTGATTCATGGGATGTTGGAGAAGGAGCACATGACGATGGAGCAGGTTGTGTTCAATCGATTGAAATAGCCAGGACTTTCGGAGCCATTGGAATCAATCCCAAACGCACCATCAGGGTTGTTTTGTGGACGGACGAGGAAAACAGATTAAGCGGTGCAAAAGCGTATGCAAAAATAAGCAAGGAATTGAATACAAAACATATTGCGGCTATTGAATCCGATTTGGGAGGATATCTGCCCCTTGGCTTTCATATAGACACTGACAATGAAATTGCATTAAAGCATATTAATTCCTGGGAAAAGTTTTTTCATCCATATGGGATGTTTGAATTTAGTCAAGGTCTTCCCGTTTTTGATATTGCACCACTAAAAAATGATGATATCTTATTGCTCGGTTTGAATACTAACCTACAGCAATATGCTTCAGTCTATCATTCTGAGAAGGATATTTTCGAATTAGTTGATAAAAGAGAGCTGGCACTTGGAGCTGCGGCTATGGCTTCAATGGTTTTTCTAATTGACAAATACGGATTGGAATAACCTTTCAGCAAAAATGACTTAACAGAGCGCCAAGAAGCTAAATCGACAATTATGCAACAAACCATCCAGATCAGCACCACCACCCACAACGGTCTATTCGACATCACCCGGCAGGTGGAGGCCATCGTCACCGAATCAGGAGTTCAATCCGGCATGGTGAATGTGTATGTACAGGGTGCCACGGCTGCCATCATGATACAGGAGAACTGGGACCAGTCCGTTCAGAACGATGTCATCACCCTGCTTCGTAAACTTATCCCTTCGGGAGTCTGGGAGCACGATGCACAGGACAATAACGGGGATGCACACCTGAAAGCCGGGATTGTCGGTCCCCAGGAAACCATCCCTATCGTGGATGGCAAAATGGGACTTTCGACCTGGCAGAACATCTTCCTGTGCGAATTTGACGGTCCGCGCGATAGAAGAGAGATTTTGGTGACTGTTTTACAAGGTTCAGTTTGAAATTAAGAAGTTTAAGCTGTTGTCTTCTGATTTCAAATTATTTTATTACAAACTTCGTATATGCAAGCTTAGCATCAACGTTTAATTCGATGAAGTACAGCCCGGGGGAAAATTTATCAGTATCCAGGCTAATGATGTTTTCACCCTTGTATGAAATCCCATTATAGATATTTCCTACAAGTCCGCCGGTTATACTGATTAAATTGACGAGGACCTTTTCCCCTGCTTCCATATTGAAACTGATTCTTGCATTTCCTGCAGAGGGATTCGGGTATACTGAAAGTTTTGTTGACGGGGAAAGCAATTGATCTACGCCCACCGGAGTAAAGCCAAAAAGGAACTGTGCACTTCTTTTCAGGATTGCATACCATTCTACAGTACCTTCAGCATAATATGTATAGGCTACATTCATATAAATAATTGCAGGATACTCGATCCATGCACAGGCAATGGCTTCGTCCTGATTGTAACCGTCCACACCGCCGCCGTCCGTTCTGAATGCGGTTGCCAGGATGATGTGATCAGGAACAATGTGATGGATGTAAGGAACACCACGAACTGCAGTTTCAGCAT
>CBFDEE010000049.1:0-11090 GCA_965603745.1 uncultured Bacteroides sp.
TATCTCCTGGCCGAATACCTGTTCACACTGCTGAAATCCAGAAAGAAATTCGACCACAAGGGAAACTTCTGCCACGCTCTCCTGGTTGCAGGCTGTTACGGCATGATGGGAGCAGCAATACTTGCGGCCAGGGCCTGCCTCAGAGGGGGGATAGGGCTGGTCACCAGCCATGTACCGCGTTTCGGGTACAAGATCCTTCAGACTTCCGTACCAGAATCCCTGGTAAGCATTGACCAGAGCGACATAATTTTTTCCGCAGCCCCTGACCTGGGGGCATATACGGCTATCGGGGCGGGACCGGGGATCGGTTGCAAGTCGAATTCAGGGAAAGCTCTGCGGGAATTGATAGAAGCAGCCAGGGTACCAATGGTGATCGATGCGGATGCCCTGAACATATTATCCATGAATCCCGGATGGATAGGACTGCTGCCTGAAAATACGATCCTGACGCCCCATCCGAAGGAGTTTGACCGGCTGGCCTCGGCCGGTGATCCCGGCAGCAGGCAGGGGGGGGGACAGGGGACCGGCGGATACAGCCGTTACCTGCTGCAGAAGGAATTTGCAAAGGAACACAAGGTCATCGTTGTCCTGAAGGGCGCGCACAGCAGCATAGTTTTCCCGGACGGGACATGCTGGTTCAACACCACGGGAAACCCGGGAATGGCAACGGCCGGCAGCGGGGACGTATTAACCGGATTAATCCTATCTTTGCTGGGACAGGGTTATTCACCCGGAATCTCCGCAATGCTGGGTGTTTTCCTGCACGGCTTGGCGGGGGACCTGGCAGCCGAGGCTTCTTCGGAAGAATCCCTGATCGCAGGTGACATTACCGAATCGTTCGGACTGGCATTTCAGTATTTAAAAGGCTCTCAGAATGAGAAAGATATATAGCATTTTCATTATACTCCCGCTGGTGATCGCCGGCTGCGGAACCCACAAAAACATCGTGGAAACAATCCCCCTTTACAGGGGAGATACAATATCGCTTGATGGACACGTCTATTCCCTTCCGCAGACGGTCTTCAGGCTGAACCTGGAAGTTGTGAAAACAAGGACCATACGGGGACCCTATTACCGTTTTGCCGAGAGACTGCTCAGCATAAAGGATGTTCCGGAGCAGAACAGCAATACCTACCGGGTTGAAGGACTGCAGCTGGAATCTTTCGAAGAAGCAGATCCGGAACACATTTACATAGTAAGGCAGACATCGGGGCATACCGATCTTGCTCCTTTACTGGCGCTTGGCAGGGAAGGGCTTATTTATGAAAACAGGCAGATATCCGGCAGGGAGGAACCGCTTACTCTGCCAGGTTCCCCTTCGGAGGAGCCATGGTTCACTGAACTTTCCATGGAGAGGAACACCATGATGTCTATCGATACATTCTATAAAACCATTCTTACGGATACCTCCTTTATAAGGGTCCCTGTGCTTAAGGAGCAGTTGATGGTTAAGACCATTGATGAAAAGGCCGGGGAGGCAGCCGATTTCATCCTTGAACTGCGGTATGAACGCTTCATGATGCTGACCGGCAACAACAATACGCCTGTTACCGATTACTCGGTGATGAGGCTGGATGAAATAGAGAGGCAGTACCTGGAACTGTTTACCGGCAAAACCTTCGAGGAAAGGTTACTCTATACATATTACCTGATTCCGGCAGGGGAGGAGGTTCTTGAGAATATCGAGATCCTTGAATTCTCTGATAAATACGGAGTCCTGGAAGAAAGTTCAGGCGATTCCGAGGTACTCAGCCTGAGGATCCGTAAAACAGGGAAAACGGAACTCCTGAAAGATCCTGTACGGCCCGGGAAACTGCCGGTTCAGACCAATGCCCTGTATTACCGGGTCCCTGACATGGCCGAACTTGAAATCAGCCTGGGGGGGCGTACGTTGCTGACCGGCCGGTACCCGGTCCAGCAGTACGGCGAGATCCTGACCATGCCCGCCGGCCCTGCTAAGGAAAAGAGCCTCTTCCCGCGAAAATAATTTACGGTAAAGATCCCTGAAGTATATTGATTTTACCAGAAATATTAGTATTGTTTGGATACATCCCTGATCCGTAACAGGCCGCCTACATCCTTAGTCCCATTATACAGATATCATCCACCTGTTCATGGTCGCCCATCCATTCTGACAGGGTATCTTCAAGGATCTGCCTCTGCTCATCCATAGGGAGATGGGCATTCCCGAGGAGCAGGCGTTTGAATGGCTTGTACTTGAACTTTTTACCTGCGGGTCCCCCGAACTGGTCCGCATACCCGTCCGTGAACAGGTAGTAGTTGTCTCCTTCCAGTATTTCCAGTTCATGTGAGATAAACTTATCCATGCGCTCAAAGTGGGCTATGGGCATTTTATCAGCCCGGATCTCGTACAGCAGGTAATCGTTCCCGGACTCCTCCTCGAAGACCACTATCTCTTCAATTACGGGTTTCGGAAGGTCTTTTTTCCGCATGAGATAAAGGGAATTGTATGCTCCCGCATACTGTATGGTACGGGTAGAATGATCGATGGTCACAAGGGCCATATCCATACCGTCGCGCTGTTCCCCGGCAGTACCTTTCTGTCCCAGGGCGGTGATGATCCCCTTCCTCAGCCTGCGGAGGATCACCCCCGGCATGGTGATATATTCTTTCTGTACGATTTCTTTCAGCAAGGACATTCCGAGCATGCTCATGAATGCCCCCGGCACTCCGTGACCGGTGCAGTCCGAGACCGTAAGTACCGTGGCATTCTCTACCATGGCAGTCCAGTAGAAATCCCCGCTTACGATGTCCCTCGGCCTGAAGAGGATAAAATACTCAGATACGCTGGTGTTAAGGGATGAAAGGTCGGGGAGGGTGGAGGATTGTATCTTCCGGGCATATTCAATACTCTTCATCACCTCCGTGTTGTACTGCTCTATCTCCTCCTTCTGCCTGTAGACCAGGTCCCGCTGTGCCTCAATCTCATCCCGCTGGGCGCTGATCTCTTCATTTTTTGATTCAAGGTCAGTGTTTTTCTGTTCAATTTCCTTTTTCTGGCGTGCCAGAAGAGTGTTTTTCTTTCTCGATGAGATCAGGCTTCCCATGATCAGTATCGTGATCACCACACCAAGCACGATAAACAGGATCAGGACCTTTTTTGCATTTTTCTGTCTCCTCAGTTCGAGCTGGTCCAACTCCTGTTCCTTCTCGAGCAGCCTGATTGCCTGTTCCTGCTCTTTCTGTACCCTCATCTCCTGTTCCAGCCTCAGGTCGGAGATCCGTTTTTCCTGTTCCAGGATCTGGTTTTCCCTCTTCTGTTTTTCTGCCGCATTCTGCTGACGTGTAATGACCAGGGATTGCCGCAGCCTTTCCTGTTCCAGGAGCCGCATGTCGTTTTCCTTTTTAATAAGTTCCTTTTCCTGCTCCTCTTTTTCCAGCTGAAGTGTCAGCTGCTGTATGGCCAGTTCCTTGACCTGTTCCTCCTTGAGTTTGATCTTCAGATCCTTTTCGGACTTTTCCAACTGGTCCCTCCTCTGTGAGAGTCCCTGCTCCTTAAGCCTGTTCTCAAATTGCAGGGAATCCCTGATATTCAGGTATCTCTCGTAATATTCAAGCGCCTGTATGGGGTCATTGCCTTCCCGCAGTATCCTTGAATAGGTCAGGTATGCGGTGGATAATTTTTCAGGGTCGCCTGCCTCCTTTGCAGATTCGATGGAATTCCTGCTGAAAAGCCCTGCATTGTAAAGATCTCCCTCGTGGTAATAGATGAGGGCAAGAATATTCTCAATGCGTGCCTGCTCTGCGGGCCGCCCTGATTCGTCAAAGGCCCTGGCTGCCTGTTGAAAATGATCCCTGGCCTCATCGCTTTCATGCATATTCTGGTAACAGACGCCGGCATTGGCCATCATTAAGGCAATCTCATTTTCCGGGATCCCCGCTTTCCGCCCGTATTCCATGGCTTCCGTATAGGCCAGGGCGGCATTCCCGTAGTCCCTAATCAGGGTAAGATTGTATCCTATATTATTTTTGACGGCGGACATCCGTCCGTAGTTATCCTGATCCCGGTAACGCCCGAAAAGCAGTTCATTATACTTCAGGGCTTCTGTATACTGTCCCCCCCTGTTATATGCCCTGACAATCTGGTTCAGGACCCTGGTGTCTGCATCTCCTTTTTCCCCGTAAAGAGATCGCGCAGCATGCAGGTACTGGACGGATGAATCTGCCATGCCTTCCTGCAGCAGGGCCACACCGATTTTTTCCGTTAATTCCGCCCGTCCCCTGGTATCCCCCGCATCTTTGAGCTGCAATGCATACAGGTAGTACTCTCCTTCCTTATCGTATACCTCCTCAAGCTGATAGCTCAGTGCGATACGCTCGTATACCCCACCAAGGGACTGGCTGTCCTGCCTGATTTCCAGGATATTGGCAATTCTCATATAATAGGGGATGGCATCGCCGGGAAGTGATTGTCTGCCGTATATATCGGAGATCAGCGAAAGGATGGCAATTTCCGTGCTTTCCCGGTTCGAGCGCATGGCCGGAGAAAGGGCCTCGCTGGCAAGATCCAGAGCAGCATCAAGGCTGTCTTTCTCATAATTGATCCTGGCCTGCTCATAAAGGGTGGCGGCCCTGGCAGAATCACCGGAGAGATAAGTGGCAGGCATCTTTACTGCTACCTGCCCGCTCAGGCTGAACAGGATGAACAAAGCCAGGACCAGCAGTCCGGTTCGCTTCCTGCGGTTGCCTGTCTTGTATCTGCTTGCTTTATCCATATTCTCATTTACCGGGTGATGCCGGCTGTCAACGGGCGGACTAGTTCAGCCGGTAGGACAGTCCGAACCGTATGCTCCGCCTTAACTGCGGGTTGTAAACCAGGTTCGCCTCCAGTATTGTGGCATTCACACTGCCGTATTTTTCATCGAAAAGATTGGTTACTTTCAGGAACACATTCAGGTTATCGCTGAGGTCATAACTCGTGGATGCATTCATCGAATAATAACCGTCGGCATCCTTGAAAAGTTCATTGTAAAGGTCTTCAAACGGTATCAGCACCCGCAGCCATGAGGTTGTCCAGTGGCTTTCCACATTTACATACAGGTTTTTTACCGGGTATAATGATATTTTAAGGGTTCCCGTATGCCTTGGCATCAGTGTAAGATACTGTTTAGCTATATCCACAACATCTGGCAGGTGGTCCTGCCGGTTCAGGAAGCTCAGGCTGACCTCTGCATCCAGTCTGACAGTCCTTACAAGATCCCTGAACCTCAGGGTTGTCTGGCTGCCTACTACATGGGACACCGATTTCCCGTTATTGATCCAGGTTCTAACAGAATCATTGGCCGCGGCGGCATAATTGAAATCACTCATCGGCAGGGTTTGGGGAATGATGTGATCGCTTATCCGGTAATAGAAAAAAGTCTGGTTGAGCATACCCCTTTTCCTGAATACAGGCCTGTTTATTCCCAGTTCAAGGGAATTGAACAGTTCCGGCTTCAGATCCCTGTTCGGGATCACGAGGTAATGGATCAGGCTGCCACTTACAGGGTAGGCGAGGGATTGGAATACGATCGAGGAGGGAGGCGCCCGGTATGCCCGGCCGTAGGACAGGTGGGCAGAGAGCAGTCCCTTTGACTGGTAATGGATGCCCAGCTGGGGACTAAGTGTGTTTCCATACAGTGTGTTCCTGTCGTAGCGGATCCCACCCAGGAATCTTAACCTCTCAAATTTATAGAAGAACTGCAGGAATCCTGACAGGTTATTGAAATTCACCGGATTCAAACCGAAGTCTTCCAGGATCGTGTCGGATGAGTGAACACTCTGGTCATACGGCGAGTATTTGTTCTTATCAAAGGGTGCCGAAAGGTAATTGGTAACCGGAAGATTCCCTGATTGCTGGTATGACAGTCCCGCTACCAGTTCCAGATCCTTTGTCGGTGTTCCCGAGAATACCTGCTCAAACAGCAGATCATCCGAAGCTGAATACCTGAATACCTTATCCGTATTATTCATGAATGTTACTCCGAGGCTGGAATTGTTATCCATGCGGTATGTCAGGTTGCATATATTTGTCGAGGATGAGAACCTCCTGAATTCCTTCACGTAACTCATAGTGAACCTGTGTATATTCTCTCCCCAGTAATTCTGGGGATTATTGTACTTGTAGAAGACAGGTGAGAGTCCCAGGGAACTGTGGCTGCGCCGGTACATTTTATTGTAGGACAGGCCGATACCCCGGAATTCCAGTTGAAGTCCCAGCATATGCGAAGAAGAGGCAAGTGATTCCATATCGGGCACTGTCAGGGAGCCGTCGTAGTACCTGCCGTAATACTGGTCGATGAAATCATCCGGGGCGATCCCGTTGGCCTGCAGGAGCTCTTCATTAACTTCAAGCGCCTCATAATCATTGCCCCCGATATCAAATGTTTCGCCCCTTTGCTGGTAGTAGTTAAGCGGATTGTAAATATCTTCATCAGCTTCCCCAATATCCATCCGGGAATAATCGGAATGGCTTCCGTAGAAGCTGTACTTCAGTATATTGTTGTTTTTTCCTCCTTTTCCGCCGAGGAAGAAATTGAAATAACTGTACCCGTCCTCACCAAGGCCCAGGTCTCCGCGTACAACAGTCCCCTTTAAAGCCTCTTTCGTAATTATATTGATCACACCGGAAACCGCATCCGCGCCGTAAACCGCCGCGGAAGTCCCGTAAATCACTTCAATTTTTTCTGCCTGCCGTATGGGCAGCTGGCTCCCGACAGGCATACCTGCCACAACAGAGGGTCTGACCGGCAGGCCGTTAATCAGGATCTTGGTGTACAGGTTGCCCGTCAGTCCCCATATCTGAAAGCTCTCCCCCAGTTCCCCGTAACCAGGTTTGGCCGTTGTGATGCCGGGCAGGGCATTCAGCACATCGATCAGGGATGTATACTGGTTCCGGAGGATTTCTTCATGGGATATAACATAGGTTGTCAGAGGAAGTTCATCCAGGTTCTTGGAAATGCGGCCGGCGGAGATCACATTCAGCCGGTTAGAATCGCTTGTAAAAACGATGTCATCCGCCTGCAGCAGGTCAACCTGAATTCCGGACCCGGCAGTATCTGCCTGCGGAAACACGCAGAGAGTGAATATCCATGATAGTGGGAACAAGATGATTCCTGCCCGTATCATACGGTGTTGCTGCCTTACATCTATTCTCAAATATAAGAAAAAAGCAGGTGAAAAGACAGAAGGAGTAATATGGGCAGGCGGAGGTACGGACCGGCATCAGGTCCGTGCTGATCGGTAATTAGTCCGCCAGCTTGCTCTGGAAGTTTTTCTGGTAGTCCTCCAGGCTCTGGGAGGTGAACTTGTTCTCGGCAATATAATTCAGAAGGGGCTCAATGGAAACCGGGGTCATATATCCCGGAACAGCGCCTAGTAACTGCAGGTCTTCATTCAGGTATGCGATGGAGGGATAGGACATTTTTCCGCTTAACAGCCCTGCCGCGAGTTCATGGTAACCCCTTGTTCCCTGGACAACGAATTTGTAGGTCGTGCCGTTGAACCTGATCTCTTTCTTCCCTTCCGCATTCAGTTTAACCGCATAATAATTTTCATTTATGAAACTGGCGATCACCGGGTGGCCGAAGGTTTCCTTGTCCATTTTCTTGCACCAGCCACACCAGTCTGTGTAGACATCGACCATGATCTTCCTGGGTTGTTCCCTGTTCAGCTTTTCCGCCTCTTCAATTGATATCCAGTTGACCTTTGTACCCTGTGCCAGAAGGGATGCGGGGGCAAGAAGCAAAGCAGCCAGTAAAACTGTAATCGGTCTTTTCATGTTCACTTGTTTTCGGGATACTGCCCAAATTCTGTTCCAAATCTACGGTTTCACGGTGAAAAGGTTATTGCTGAAGGACATTTTAACAATTATTTATACCTGCCTGACCGGGGGCATGTATCCTGCATGGTATTTTTATTATTTTTATGGTTTCACTAAAACTAAACTCAAGATCTATATCATGGAAAAAGTTAAACAGACCCTGAGAGAATCTAAAGTGGCAAGGTGGACCGCCCTTGTTCTTATTTCATTTACCATGCTTTGCGGGTATTTGTTCACCGAGCTCATCTCCCCCCTGAAGCCATACCTTGAATCCAACTTCGGATGGGATCCGCAGGATTTTGGTGTTGTAACCAGCGCATACGGCTGGTTCAATGTATTCCTGCTGATGCTGATCATAGGGGGCATCATCCTCGACAAGATGGGGGTCAGGTTTACTTCCATCCTTGCTGCCAGTATTATGATTATTGGAGCAGGCATCAAATACTTTGCCTTTGTTACTAATTTTGCGCCCGAGGTTACTATTATAGGGCTTGATGCCAAGGTTGCCGTAGCCGCACTTGGATATGCTATTTTTGGTGTGGGTGTCGAGATGGCCGGTATTACCGTCAGTAAGATCATTGTGAAATGGTTTATGGGGAAGGAACTGGCTCTTGCCATGGGACTGGAAATGGCGGGTGCGCGGCTCGGATCCTTTGCAGCACTGGCATTTTCACCGTTTATTGCAGAAAAGATCAGTATCTCGATGCCCATTCTCCTGGGACTGATCCTTCTTTGTATCGGACTGATAACCTTCCTGGTTTATTTTGCCTTGGATGTGAAACTTGAGAAGCAGATTGAAGCTTCCGATGAGCCACAGGAAGAGGAATCATTCCACCTTTCTGATATCAAGCTGATAATCTCAAACCGCGGTTTCTGGTATATTGCCCTGCTCTGTGTCCTGTTTTATTCTGCTGTATTCCCCTTCTATAAATTCGGGCCTGACCTAATGGTTAACAAGTTCGGGATAGATCCCAGTAAAGCAGGTATTATTCCGAGCCTTTTGCCGTTCGGGACACTCTTCCTGACTCCCTTGTTCGGGAACCTGTATGACCGCAGGGGCAAGGGGGCCTCTATTATGTTGCTTGGTGCTGTCATGCTGATCCTTGTGCATTTCGTCCTGTGGGTCCCCATACTTCAAAGTGTCATCATTGCAATCATAGCCGTTATTGTACTTGGTATAGCATTTTCACTTGTACCTTCTGCCATGTGGCCCTCAGTTCCCAAGATCATACCGGAAAAATCGCTTGGTACAGCCTATGCAATCATTTTCTGGGTTCAGAACTGGGGACTCATGGGTATTCCTTACCTGCTGGGCTGGGCCCTGAATAAGACAAACCCGGATATCGTCGCACTACGCGGTGATTACCGGGCCGGCTTTCTTTCCGAAGGCCTTACGGATTTGCAGATTGCAGAAAGGTTTGATCAGTTGAGGTTATCGGGTGAAATACCGCCCTGGGATTATTCAGTGACCTGGCTCATCTTCATCATTTGTACCATCCTGGCACTGGGATTTGCCTTCCTGCTTAAGCGGGAAGACAGGATAAAGGACTACGGGCTGGAGAGGCCGAATATTCAGAAGTAATTTAATCTTTCATTATAATGAGCACAGAAATTAAAAACCTCGATCCCAAAGCATTATGGGATATATTTTATGATCTCACCCAGATACCCAGGCCTTCGAAAAAGGAGGGGAAGGCAGTAGAATTCGCAAAATCCTTCGGAGAGAAACTGGGACTGGAAACCATCGTTGATCCTACGGGTAATGTGGTGATTAAGAAACCCGCCACACCGGGTTTTGAAAACCGCCAGGGAGTTATTCTGCAGGCACACCTGGATATGGTGCCCCAGAAGAACAGCGATACCGAGCACGATTTTGAGAAGGACCCGATTGATGCCCGTGTCGATGGCGAGTGGGTGAGGGCAGAGGGAACCACCCTGGGCTCCGATAACGGGATGGGGATCGCTGCCGCACTCTCGGTGCTGCAGGATGACACACTCAAACACGGGCCTGTCGAAGTCCTTCTGACCGTGGATGAGGAAACCGGTATGACCGGTGCCTTTGAGCTGCAGGGAGGAATGCTTGATGGCAAGATCCTGATGAACCTCGATTCGGAGGATGAGGGGGAACTTTATATCGGTTGTGCCGGTGGAATAGACGTCAGCGGCAGGCTGGAGTATTCAGGAGAGGATGTTCCGCAGGGGGCGGAAGCATTTAAGCTCTCGCTTACGGGCCTGAAAGGGGGACACTCGGGACTTGATATTAATCTCGGGCGTGGAAATTCGAATATCCTGATGTGCCGGTTTATGTATGAGGCGGTACAGAAATACGGGATGAGGCTTGCGGGGATAGAGGGCGGAAGCCTGCGTAATGCCATTCCCAGGGAGTCCTTTGCCCTGGTTACCGTTCCTTCCGGACAAAAAGACGAATTCCTGGCAGCGGTGAAGGAGTATGAATCCGTTTACAGGAGTGAACTGGGCACGGCCGAACCGAACCTGTCATTCAGGGCGGAACCGGCTAAACTGCCGGACAGCCTGACTGATGTTTCCGCACAGGATAAGCTGATCCGCATTGTCTACGGCCTTCCGAACGGCGTGATACGAATGAGTGCCGATATGCATGGAGTTGTGGAGACCTCGACCAACCTGGCCATCGTTAAATCGGAAAAGGGAGCCATAGATGTTCTCTGCCTTGTCAGGAGTTCGGTGGATACCGCGAAGGATAGCCTGGCATTTTCACTCCAGAGCGTTATGGAACTTGCCGGGGCGGAGGTTACCCTGAGTGGAAGCTACCCGGGCTGGAAGCCCGATGTGGATTCGCCCATCCTGGCAACCATGAAGAAGGTATACGACAGGGATTTCGGAAAGGTGCCCGATGTGAAGGTGATTCACGCGGGACTCGAATGCGGGATCATCGGGGACTCATACCCGGGACTCGATATGATCTCTTTTGGACCTACCATACGTTTCCCCCACTCACCGGATGAAAAAGTCCACATAGGGAGTGTTAAGAAATTCTGGGATTACCTGGTGCGCACCCTTGAGGAGGTCCCACAGGGCTGAGAATCCCGCATAATATTTTGCCGGGGAGCCAGTGACCCCGTAATATGATGTGTGTAATTCCATTACCGGAGATCCAGTACTGCCGGAATAAAGAGTAAATAATTCCATTACCGGTCAGCCTGTTAGCCCGGAGTTAGATTTATGTATAATCTTCTTAAACAACTGGTATTAAGGATATTGCCAAGAGGGATACTGTTCAGGTCAGAAC
>CBFDEE010000050.1:0-11069 GCA_965603745.1 uncultured Bacteroides sp.
TATGATACTCAAGGTTATACTGGTAAACCATGAAGCCTATTTCATCTTCCTGAATGATTCATTCATAGCGAGGCTGGCAACCGGGATACTATACTATGGAGTTACCCTGCTTATTTACCATCTTTTTATTTATAATAAGGAACTGGAGGAAAAAAAACTGAGTGAGGCCAACCTGAACCTTCTGGTCAAGGAATCGGAGCTGAATGTTCTGCGTTCACAGCTTAATCCTCATTTCCTTTTTAACAGCCTTAATTCGATAAGTTCACTCACCATTTCCGATCCGGACACGGCAAGGGATATGATCATTAAACTTTCCGAATTCCTCAGGTATGCACTAAAACACGGGGAAAGGGAAAAAACAAGGCTGGCTGAAGAGATAAAAAATATCGAACTGTACCTTCAGATTGAGAAGATACGTTTTGGGGACAAACTTGTATTTGAAAAAACGATATCGGGGAGCTGTGATGAGGGACTGATCCCGAATATGATCCTTCAGCCCCTGTTTGAAAATGCAGTCAAGCACGGAGTATATGAAAGTACAGAGCCTATTACTATCAGGATGATCTGTGAGGGTGATAATTCGGGAATGAAGCTGGATATCAGCAATAATTTTGATCCGAAACAGGTTTCCCGAAAGGGAGCGGGAATCGGGCTTAAGAATGTCAGGAACCGCTTAAAACTGATTTATGGAAGGGATGACCTGGTCCGGGTTGAGAAGACAGAGGATGAGTTTCATGTCAGGCTGCTTATCCCGCAATAATAATTACATAATAATAAACGGAAATCATGATCAAGACCATAATTGTAGAAGACGAAAAACTGGCCCGTGACCTGATCAGGGATTACTTAAGCAAGCATAATGACTTTGAGATCATCGGGGAATATGAGGATGGATTCAGCGGATTGAAGTCCATTAATGAACTGAAACCTGACCTGGTCTTCCTTGATATCCAGATGCCAAAACTCACCGGCTTTGAGATGCTTGAGGTACTGGAACATCATCCGGCCATTATTTTTACCACTGCATATGACCAGTATGCCCTCAGGGCTTTCGAGCATAATGCCCTTGATTATCTTCTGAAACCCTATTCTGCCGAGCGCTTTGAGGAGTCCCTTGCGAAGGTGAGGGAAAGGATCGGTACCGGCGAGGACCAGCAATCCATCAGCGGTCTGATCGAGCAGAAGGATCAGCAGGAGGAGTCTATCCACAGGGTCGTGGTGAAATCACGGTCGAAGATCCATGTGATACCTGTTGATACAATCCTGTATATCGAGGCACAGGATGATTATGTTATGATCTACACCCCCGAATCCAAACACCTGAAGCAGAAAACGATGAAATACTTCGAATCCCACCTCCCAGGGGAGGACTTCGTCAGGATCCATCGTTCCTATATTGTCCGCATTTCAGAGATCTCCCAGATGCAGCTGTACGAGAAGGAATCATATATAGTGATCCTGAAGAACGGCGTGAAACTGCCCGTTAGCAAAACCGGTCTTCCCAAACTCAAGTCCAAACTCGACTACTGATTCCATCCACAGGAACTGCGTTCTCTCAATTACTTCAATCCATAGTAGACTGCTGAATCCATCCACAGGAACTGCGTTTTCTCATTTGCTTCAAGCATTTCTTTGCTTATTTTTAACTGTCAATGAAAATCATTATTGAAAATGTCAGTTAAACGCAGGGAATTTATCCGCAGGAATGCAATGGCCGGGCTGGGCCTGAGCATTGCTCCCGGACTTCTGGGGACGGCAAACATAATGGGTATCCCGGCTGAACCGGTACTCAAACCTTCAACCGGGCCAGTGAGAAATTCAGGCAGGCCTCTGGAAAAGGTGAGGCTCGGATTCATAGGCATGGGTGGCAGGGGTAGCTGGCTGCTGAAACTTGCCCTTCAGCGGGATGATACCAGCATCACAGCAGTATGTGATATAAAGGAAGAAGCCACATCCAGGAGCATCAGAATGGTTGAGGATGCAGGAGGAGGGTCCCCCGCCGTCTACACCTCAGGAGAACTTGCCTACCTTGACCTGGTAAGCCTCGAGGATATTGATGGTGTCATCATTGCCACTCCCTGGGTATGGCATGCTCCCATGGCCGTTGCGGCCATGAAGGCCGGAAAGTATGTGGGCGTGGAAATCCCTGCTGCACTGACGGTGGAAGATTGCCATGAACTGGTGCAGGTGTCGGAGGAAACCGGAATGCCCTGCATGATGCTTGAGAATGTATGTTACCGCAGGGATGTGCTGGCCGTATTGAATATGGTCAGGGAAGGCCTTTTCGGTGAACTTACTCACTGCCAGTGCGGGTACCAGCATGACCTGCGCGAGGTTAAATTCAATCCCGGCGCTGAATTCGGGAAGGGAGCCACCGGGGAGGCCGAGTGGAGGACCGCGCATTCCGTCAACAGGAACGGGGACCTGTATCCTACACATGGTATCGGCCCTATTGCCAATTGCCTGAATATCAACAGGGGCAACCGGTTCATGTACCTGACATCCATGGCATCGAAGTCCCGCGGGCTGCATGAATACATACTTAAGACAGGCGGGGAGGACCATCCGAACAGCAAGATAGAATTCAAGCTCGGGGATGTCGTGTGCAGCCTGATCAAATGTGCCAACGGAGAAACCGTGATGATAAGCCACGATACCAACCTTCCGAGGCCCTATTCCCTCGGTTTCAGGGTCCAGGGTACGAAGGGATTATGGATGAAGGACGGGGACCAAATCTACCTGGAGGGAACCAGCGAAGCCCATAAAAGGGAACCTTCCCAGCCATACCTTGACAAACACGATCATCCCCTGTGGAGAAAATACGGGGAAATGGCTGCGGGGTCTGGCCACGGGGGAATGGATTTTTTCGTTATGCATGCCTTTATCGAATCCCTGAAAAGGGGCGTGCAGACCCCACTGGATGTGTATGACGCCGCCAGTTGGAGTGTGATCACAGCCCTTTCAGAACGTTCAATTGCGCACGACGGGGCACCACAGGATTTCCCGGATTTCACCCGCGGGGAATGGATGAAACGCAAGCCAGGCTTTGGTTTTGGGGATGATTATTAGGAACGGCGCAGGCATATTGACATTCTTTATGTAATTTTAGTGATTATGAAACCAAGCTTATTAATCCTGGCGGCAGGCATGGGAAGCCGTTACGGAAGCCTGAAACAAATAGATGCAGTAGGCCCTTCGGGGGAAGCCATAATTGACTACTCCATATACGACGCCATCCGTGCCGGTTTTGAAAAGGTAACATTCATCATCCGCAGAAGCATTGAGAAGGATTTCAGGGAGGTTTTCGCTAAAAAACTCAAAGGGAAGATCGAAACGGAATTTGTATTCCAGGAACTGGATATGGTACCCCCGGGCACCCACTATCCTCCCGGGAGGGAGAAACCATGGGGTACCGCGCATGCAGTATGGGTGGCAAGGGATCATATTGATACACCATTTGTGGCCATCAACGCCGATGACTTTTATGGCGCCGGCAGCTACCAGGCGATGGCAGATTACCTGGGCGGGCAGGGTGACCCGGGCAATACAAAATTCTGCATGATGGGCTACGAGGTGGGACAGACCCTTTCTGATTTCGGGTCAGTTTCAAGGGGAGTATGTGAATCAAGGGATGAGGATTTTCTCACCTCAGTTGTGGAAAGAACCGAAATTGTCCGAGAAGGGGATAGCATCTGGTTCAGGGATGAGAACCGGCAAAGAGTATCACTGCAGGGGAATGAGCTCGTTTCGATGAACATCTGGGGATTCACGCCTGCCGTCTTTGAGCACCTGGAGCTCGCATTTAAGGACTTTATAAAGCTGAATGCCGGACAGCTTAAATCCGAACTTTATATCCCGGCAGTTGTAAATGACCTGGTGGCCGGTGAAAGCGCCAGCGTTAAGATCCTGCCTGCGGCTGACCGGTGGTTTGGTGTTACCTATAAGGAGGATAAACCTATGGCTATTGCCAATATTAACCGGCTGATTGAAGAGGGGATATATCCTGATAACCTGTGGAACTGATCCATGACAGACCTGCTGCAAGTCGGGGCCCGTTTCCTTATTCATGGTAAGCCTTTTTCCGTTACGGCTTACATCACAGGCCATATTCATAAAACTTACCTGCTTGAGTCCGGCGACAGAGACAAATCCTGTAAGTATATTCTGCAGCGCCTGAATACCCGTGTATTCAGGAAGCCTGAAGCGGTCCAGGACAATATCGAAAGGATCCTTTCCTGGTTAGAAAAGAATCCCGGCGGGGAACACACACAGCAGGATCTTGAGATGATCCGGTCTGTTGAGGGGGGTTACAGCCATATCGACAGGGAAGGCAATCACTGGAGGTGTTTTCGGTTCATTGAAAATTCAGTAACCCTGGAAAAAGCTGAGAATCCTGAACAGGCATATGAGGGAAGCCGAAGTTACGGGTTGTTTACAGCCAGGCTGGGGGGATATGATCCGCGACGCCTTCATGTGACAATCCCGAACTTCATGGACATGGACTGGAGACAGAAGCAACTGGTATATGCGGAACTGACCAATCCGGGGGAAAGGCTCCGCCAGGTACAGCCTGAGCTCAAGAGGGTTAAGAGACTGTCGGAGATACCGGAAAAATTCATCAAGATCAGGCAGGCCCTGCCCGACAGGGTGACCCATAACGATACCAAGATCACGAATGTTCTTTTTGATGCCGTCACGGGGAAGGGGATCTGCGTAATCGATCTGGATACGGTAATGACAGGGACCCTGCTGACGGATTTTGGCGATATGGTGCGGTCATTCACAGCATCCGGGCATGAAGATGATGCGGGTCCCGGTTCGGCAGATTGCAGAGAGGATCTTTTCGAGGGACTCGCATCGGGTTTTTCCGGGGCAGTTTCATCCTTTTTAGATGACATTGAAAGGTCAAACCTCCTCCTTGGAGCGAAAGCAGTCATTTATATGCAGGCAGTCCGATTTCTTACCGATTACCTGAATGGCGATGCCTATTATAATACATCCTATCCGGAACAGAATCTTCAGCGGGCCCGTAACCAGCTGGGAATGCTGGAATCCCTGGTAGAAAAACAGGACCTGTTCCAGGCGATTCTCAATAATGCATTCTAAACTATTACTGATCCGGGCTGATTATTGTTCATCATTTGTATTTTTGTATATATAAAGCATTACAGCTATGGCA
Organism: uncultured Bacteroides sp.; assembly: GCA_965603745.1. Classification (GTDB taxonomy): domain Bacteria; phylum Bacteroidota; class Bacteroidia; order Bacteroidales; family SM23-62; genus SM23-62. The sequence goes on from CBFDEE010000050.1 coordinate 5,180, forward strand.
GGTTTATTCAGCAGAAAATCACGCAGTAAAAAACTTCAATTCGTCGATTTTGAGGGACAGCCCCTTAAAGCCGGCGATACTGTCATGTCACTCAGGTACGACCTGGGCGAATGCAGGATCGTTGATTCGGACGAGGGACTGGTCTACGAATCCCTGGCCAGCGGAGAGAAGGTATCCTATGCCAGGATGATTGACGCGGCGACAGGTTACCAGAAGGTGAGAAAGCTCTGATAGGCCGGACAGGTTAATCCAGGTGGAGATGGCTAAAAAGATCAGGAAAGTAAACAGGGTGAGCCTTGACTGGCACGAGGAACGGCTTTATCATGTAGGTGAGTCGGAGCCATTTACCGGGCAGTATACCTTCTACCACGACAACGGGGAGCGTGCTGAACAGTCGCAGGTGAAAGACGGCCTGCAGCACGGGGCGATGTCCATCTGGTCTGAAGAAGGAGTGAAGATCTGTGAAGCTGAATACAGGGAAGGTGTCAAACACGGCAAAGTCACACTCTGGTATGAAAGCGGGCAAAAGAAATCAGAGTTTTTTCTCAAGGACGGTATGCGGGAAGGAAAGTTCCTGATGTGGTACGAGAACGGGAACAGGAAATTCGAAGCCAGCTACAGGGAAGACCAGCTGCATGGGAAGCAGGTTAAATGGCATGAAAACGGCCAGGTCAACATCGAAACAAACTATAAGGATGACCTCGAGGACGGGGCCAAAACCATTTGGGATGAGGATGGAAAACTATTCTTCAAGGGAAAGTACTCCGAAGGTACGATTATCTGATCAGGTTCCTTACGGGCCTGTACTGCGGTCCCTGTAAATGCAATTCTCCATATCGCATATCTTGCAGCTGTAGGCCATCTTCCTGACATCCTTCCCGATGCCGATAATACCGCTGACGGATTTAATTGGTATCATGAGTGAACTCCCGGAAAGAGATATATCGCAGAAATTTTCCGGGAAGAGGGTAAACAGCTTTTGCTGCTCCTTCACCAGCCAGCCGCAGTATCCGGGACTGTAACGGTTTGTGATATGCAATCCCTGCTTCTCCATATCCCTTTCAAGCTCTTCCTGCATCAGGTCCATCGCGGATTCGACGGTTTCAGATCCGAGCATATCAATTATATATCCCGAAAGGGGATCGCCGCTGTCCATCATTTCCCTGCTCCATGTTTCAATCCCTTTTCCTGCGGTCATAAGGAAAAAGGCTATTTTATCAGATTTCCTAAGGCTTCCCGTGATGATCTTGCCCGAATTAAATTCAATATCATTTACCCTGATATGAGTTCTGTCCTTTAATTCGAAATTCTTAATAATGACATAGCCACCACGGATATCTGTACGGTCAGGAGCCTCACTGATGATTTGCCCGATGGTTTCTCCGATCGGGTCCGGTGAGCCGCCCTCCCCATAGCCCATTTGCCTTTCGAGCAGATCCGCTGTGACGGGCAGGTCTGAAAACGAATAATTATATACAACAGGATCCGGTAAATGCATGATCTTCAACCGGATTATTTTTGAATCTGCTTCAGTTTCCTTCCTATACCGGCGATATGGTCCGGGGTTGTGCCGCAGCAGCCACCGATGATGTTTGCCCCATACCGCACCAGTTCCGGGACGAAACCTGCCGTGACATCAGGCGTTTCGTTGAAGACGGTTTGCCCGTCCCTGTATTCCGGTGCGCCGGCATTCCCCTGGATCAGCAGGGGTATATCAGGATCTGCCTCACGGATCTCCCTTAATACGGAAATCATTCCTTCGGTTCCATTCCCGCAGTTGGAGCCCAGTACATCGGCCCCGGCTTCCCTGAGAGCGGTAACCATTTCAGATGGTGACACACCCATCATGGTCCGGAATTCCCCATCGACCGTTTTTTCAAAGGTCATGGTGCAGATCACATCCAGTCCCGCGTTTTCCCTGGCCGCCCTGATAGCAAGCCTTGCTTCATCCAGGTCTGACATGGTCTCGATAACGATGGCATCGGCTCCACCCTCTTCCAGTGCCTTTGACTGTTCGCCGAAAGCCTCCAGTAATTCCTTTTCAGACACTTCCCCCGTCATAAGTATTTTCCCGGTAGGGCCTATGGAACCCAATACGATCCTTTCATTCCCGCATGCTTCCCTTGATATCTCTGCTGCCGCTTTATTCAGTTCCCTTGTACGGTTCTCCAGGCCGTAATGCTGAAGTTTGAAGCGGTTCCCCCCGAATGAATTAGTCTCGATCATATCGGATCCGGCCTCTACATATGACCTGGCTATATTAAGAACCTCGTCCCTGTGTTCAACATTCCAGAGTTCCGGGCATTCCCCGGGCTTCAGTCCCTTTCCCTGAAGCAGGGTTCCCCATGCACCATCGGAGGTCATGATCCTGCCTTCTGCCAGTTTCTCAATCAGGATTCCCATATTACCGCATATAGATTATTTGAATACTGGATGATTTTTTTGCCGGGTATCAGGAACGGCGGATCATTATTGTGGGACAGAATTGAGGTATTCCACCGCACCCTGCGGATCGGGGGAATAATAATCGGCTCCGATCTCCTTCCTGAAATCGTCCGTAAGGGGGGCCCCGCCCACGATTATTTTCTGGTCCGGGTATCCTGCCTTGATCTCCCTGACGGTTTCTGCCATGTTGGTCATGGTTGTTGTCAGAAGCGCTGAAAGGCCAACAACACAATCAGGATTCTCCCTGATGGTTTCGATAAGCTTGGCAGTTGGCACATCTACACCCAGATCAATGACTTCCCAGCCCGATCCCTCGATCATCATACTGACCAGGTTCTTCCCAATATCATGCAGGTCACCTGCCACCGTGCCGATGACGAATTTCCCTTTCCTTTCCACCTCTCCGGACTGAAAATATGGCTTCAGGTGTTCCATGGCGGCATTCATGGCTTTAGCCGACATCAGGACCTGCGGTACAAATACCTTGTTTTCGCGAAATTTCACTCCGACCTTTTCCATGCCTGGCACAAGTCCCTGACGCAGCACATCGCCAGCAGAGATTCCCTCTTTCAGTGCGGCCCTTGCAAGCTCATCCGCGCCTTCCTGGCCCTTCATATCCGGGGGATAGGGGGAAGCCATGTTGATTTTACCAAACTCGATACAATGTGATAATTTTTCAAGAATATTTTCCATTCGAAAGATATGTTTAGTTTGCTGCCAAGGTACTAAATATTACAGGATCTGCCGATGACAAAATCCCCAAAAAGTTGCTCATAACTGCGGATATTAATTATTTTGCGGGTCTGATTGCTGTTACCAGTCGTCGCTGTATTATTTGTATTTAAGATCTGATGAGGTCAAAGCTCCTTAATATCCTTTTCTGGTCGGTTATCTCGGCTGCCTTTATCGGTCCCGGGACCGTCACGACGGCCGCCAAAGCAGGAGCTGACTTCGGACTCCCCCTTCTGTGGACGCTTACATTTGCAACCGTTGCCTGCCTGGTTTTGCAGGAAGCTGCCGCCCGTCTGACCATCGCATCGGGCATGAACCTGGGCCAGGCGATCTTCCACCAGTCCACCGCGAAAAACAGGAAACCGGCCGTCCCGGTCCTGGTAGCCATTTGCATCCTCAGCGGAACCGTGGCTTACCAGACAGGCAATCTGCTCGGGGCGATGGCCGGGGTGGACCTTCTGAGTGATTTCCCCGCATGGCTGATGATCCTTATTATGGGACTTCTGGCAGGATTCCTTCTGCTGGTCCCTTCTGTCAGAACAATAGCAAGGATACTGGGCGGAATTGTAGCCGTTATGGGGATCGCCTTCCTGGTCACTGCCATTGCGATCAAACCTCCTATCTTCGATATGCTCAGTGGCATGGTCCGTCCCATAATACCAGTCAGCCGTGGAGGAGGCTTGCTGGTCCTGGGACTGATAGGAACAACGGTGGTCCCGTATAACCTGTTCCTGGGTTCTGGTTTGTCTGAGGGACAATCGCTCAGGCAGATGAGATCCGGACTGCTTGTTGCGGTCATCCTCGGAGGGATAATATCCATGGCGGTCCTAATTACCGGTACCTCCCTGAACGGGGAGTTTTCCTTTGAGGGACTTGCAGCCTCTCTGGACAGGTATGCAGGAAGGGCCGGTTCTGTTATCCTGGGGGTGGGACTCTTTGCTGCCGGCTTTACCTCTGCAGTAACTGCACCCCTTGCATCCGCCGTAACCGTCCGGAGCCTTTTTGGGAACCGCAACAGGGAATCATGGAAAGACGGGTCCCTCCGGTTCCGCCTTGTATGGGTCTCCGTGCTCCTGACAGGCATGGGTTTCGGTATGGCGGGTTTTCAACCCATTCCTGCCATAATCGTTGCACAGGCACTGAACGGGCTGATCCTGCCCCTTATAGCCCTCTTTCTCCTCTCAGCCGTGAACAACAGGGATATAATGCAGGAGAACATCAACCGGGTGGGCGGCAATATCCTGATGACAGCCGTTGTCTTTATTACCCTGATCATTGGCCTTACAGGCCTTGTCAGGGCCATTTTGACGGGATTTCATGCAGATGATCTGAACTGGAACATCATCATGCTGGGCATCGCAATAACATCTTTTATTATAATGGGAACAGTGCTGCTGCGGCAGACAAAAAATTCCGTATAGTCTCACGGTTCCATGGATAAACGAACATATGACATATTTGTTGATACAGGGGGAACTTTCACTGACTGCATAGGGCTTGATCCCGGTGGAAAATGGATTCGCAGAAAGGTTCTGAGCAATGGAAGCCTGAGGGGAGTGATTGAAAAATGGCTTGATCCGAAAACCCTGGTAATCAGTGAGAACTGGGAGATTGACGAAGACATTATACGTGGATACAGCTTTAAACTGCTCAGCCTGTCCCACAACATCACCTACGTACAGTGCTACGAGATCGGGAGGAATCTATTAAGATTAACACAGGAACTTCCGGAGCAGGCAATAGGGCAGAAACTCAGTTTTGAGATCCGTTCGGAAGAAGAGGCCCCTGTGCTTGGAGCAAGGCTGATAACCGGCACGCCACTTGATCTTGATCTGCCTCCCATACGTATGAAACTTGGCTCTACGAAAGGTACGAATGCACTGCTTGAAAGGAAAGGTGCAGATATGGTCCTGTTTGTCACAAGTGGATTCAGGGATATTCTCGAGATCGGGGACCAGCAGAGACCGGATATTTTTGCTCTGGAGGTCATCAAGAGAAAAATGCTGTACAGGCGGGTCATTGAGGTGGAAGAGAGGATAGACAGCCAGGGAAATATATTAAAGGCACTGGATCTCCCCGGGCTGCAGAAGAACATGCGGAAGTTGAAAAGGAAAGGGTGTCAGTCGGCTGCCGTCTGTTTTCTGAATGCTTATGCCAACCCGGTTCATGAAATGGAGATGGCGGGTTTACTGAGAAGGCATGGTTTCAGCAACGTGTCCGTATCAACGGAGCTTTCAGGCCTGATCAAGTATGTAAACCGGGCGGAAACAGCAACGGTAAACGCATACCTGAGTCCTGTGTTCCGTAACTACCTCGATAACGTCAGGTCGGCCATTCCCGGGGGACAGATTCATGTAATGACGAGTTCGGGGGGACTGGTAAGGGAGCAGGAATTCAAGGCCAGGGACAGCCTGCTGAGCGGACCGGCTGGCGGGGTTGTTGGAGCCGTAACTGCCGGGCAAAGAGCAGGCTGGAAGCATATCATCAGTTTTGATATGGGCGGAACAAGTACTGATGTGTCAAGGTACGATAAGGAGTATGATTACAGGTATACCCTGGAAGTTGGCGATGCCAGGATTTTCAGTCCCGCATTATCCATTGAAACCGTAGCGGCTGGAGGAGGCTCCCGGTGCTTTTTTGACGGTTTCAAGCTCTGTGTGGGACCGGAAAGCGCCGGGGCATGGCCGGGTCCTGCCTGTTACGGGGCCGGGGG
>CBFDEE010000051.1:0-10972 GCA_965603745.1 uncultured Bacteroides sp.
GGCAGAGATCAGCAGGATAGCCAAGAACTTTTACCATCAGCTGTGCGATTATTTCATTGAATGGATGTACGGGATCCATATGGGTGATAAGGAACTTGCCAGGAGGATGCATTACAGGAATCCGGAGATTTTCAACCAGTACCGGGATCAGGGTAAAAATGTAATGCTCCTGTTCAGCCACCACGGGAACTGGGAATGGACTTCCAGGATTTCCCTGGCCTCAGGGTATACCACCCTGGCCGTCTACAAGGAGCTGCATAACAGGTATTTTGACAGGCTGTTTTTAAAGCTGAGGGGAAAGTTCGGTGTTACCGGCGTACCCATGAAAAACATCCTCAGGTCCATCATTGAATACCAGCGTAAGGAAATACCCGTTATCGTTTTCTCCCTTGCAGACCAGCGCCCCCAGTGGAGGAACATCCATTTGTGGACCAATTTCCTGAACCAGGATACTCCCGTTATTACCGGTCCCGAGAAAATTGCCAGAAAATTCGATATGCCGGTTGTCTATTTTGCCATCGATAAGATCAAAAGGGGATACTACGAAGCGGAGTTCCAGGTTATCTGCGAACACCCGCGGGAAGTCCCGGAATTCGAAATCACCCGAACCTACCTGGGTACCCTGGAAGAAGCCATTAAGAAAAAGCCCGAGCTCTGGTTGTGGACACACAGGCGTTGGAAACACAACCGGAATTCCGGTCCTGAAATCCCGGCCAGGTAGCGGCACTCCCCCGGAGTGCTGACGGATTTCTCTAAAATGAAAAAGCAGGTAAACTGGTATTAATCAGGCGATGATATTTTCCCCGGGACTCAGAAACTCCTTTACCTTCTCCAGGTTATTGTCTATTGTGAACAGGCTCTCAACCCTGTGATACCCGTTCTGCCCGAATTCCTCGCGCAGTTTTTTATTCTTTGCCAGTTTGATGACCCTTTCTGCCATGGCTTCTATATCGCCCCGGGGGACCAGGTAACCGCTGTGGCCATCGTCTACCACCTCGGAAGAACTGTTGATATCGAAGGCAACGACCGGTTTTTTCTCTGCCATGGCTTCCACCATGACATATCCGAATCCCTCCCACAGGGAGGTGAGGAGGAAAATATCGATATCGCTGTAAAACTGCTTCAGATTCTCAATGAAACCAAGGAAGATCACCTCGTCCTGTACGTTTCGCTGTTTGACCTGTTTTTTCAGCCAGGTTTTCAGCTTGCCCGATCCGGCGATCAGGATCCTGAACCTGATCCCCTTCTCCTTCAGGATCTCGGCCAGGTGAATCAGGTATATCTGTCCCTTTTCCTCGGAAAGCCTTCCGGCATTACCCAGCAGTATTTCACCATCCCGCCTGGTAAAGACAGTATCCCCCGTCAATTCTGTGCGCTGATTCAGGTCAATCCCGGGATAGATCACACGGATCCTAGAGGATTCGATGATATTCGGATTATTCGCCAGGACACATCGCTTGGTTTCTTCCGAATTAGCGATCATCCTGGTGATGACCTTGCTGAACAGGAAGCGGTTCAGGAAGGTATTACGCGTGGGAATGGCATTGGCCCTCCTGTAAATAATATTGTCCACCCCTGCAAGTTTGGCCGCAATACCTGCAACCTTGAGGTCGGACGAAAGATTCATCACGAGGGTTTTGACTTTTTCACGCCTGAAGATCCTCCGGAGGTGAAGTATCTTAAAGGGATTCAGGAAACTGAGATTGCTGACGCTGATAGTGTAATGATCCAGCGAGGCATCCTGCAGCCTCTTGTGAAGTTCGCTTTTGGGATGAGCGAACGCAAAAACATCATGCCCCATGGCAGACAATCTTGTTGAATGATCAAAATGCCATCTCTCCCCTCCTCCCCAGGTTTTCAGGCTGTTGAAGAAACATATCCGCTTCTTGGAGGCTTTTATGGCATCCTTGTTCAGTTTCCTGAGCTTGGAATACTTAAGGAATGTTTCGTGCGCGGAGTTCATGCTTATCACCAGTCCGTAGAAACCATCCATGAACCCGAACTTGATGATGTAGTCACGGAACATTCTCCACATTGGATGGAAAATGATGTTGAACCAGGATGAGGTCTTTCCGACTTCAAAAAAAGATTTTGCGGCGATGTCGGAAAACTTGTTTATCTGGTCAATATGCTGGTTAATACTGTAATAGGAATAGTGCAGCAGGTCACCCCTGAGGAATTTCCTGGTGGAACCCCTGTCCAGTATGAAGTGATCATGCGGGTTCATACCTCCCCAGTGCCCCTTACGGGAATCCCAGAGCCTTAGTTTGCGGGAGGGATACCAGCTTGAATAACGGATCCATTTCCCGCAATAATTTGTCAGGCGGTTGAAATAATACCCGTCGTATTCCCAGTTCTCCTTAACGCCCCCGATGATCCTTTTAAGCCTTTCACTGAGCATTTCATCAGCATCCAGGGAGAGGATATGCGGGTACCTGGCCTGGGTAATGGCCCAGTTCTTCTGCTCAATATGTCCCTCGAAAGTATGCTGGATGAATCGTACATTGTACTGGCTGCATATCTTTTCCGTATCATCGGTGGAATAGGAATCCACAATGACGATATCATCCGCGATATCCTTCACCGATTCCAGGCATCTGCCGATGTTCTTTTCCTCGTTGAAGGTTATGATTACTACTGATATATTTGTCATGCTGCCAGTCCCCTAAGCCGGGCCCAGGATTATTAAAACCGGGGCCGAAATTACGAATTATATTCTACTCCTGGAAATACACTCTTTTAACTCGTTCGGAAAGCCCTGCAAGCACTTCGTACGGAATGGTGTCCAGTTTTCCGGCAAGTTCGCTTACCGGTTTCTGCTTTCCGAACACAAGTACCTCGTCCCCCTCCTTTGCACCTGTTCCGCTCAGGTCAATCATGCACATGTCCATGCAGATATTCCCCAGTACGGGTGCATCCGAACCATTCACCAGGAAGGAGACCCCCCTGTACCCGAGATCCCTTCGCAATCCGTCTGCATACCCGACCGGGACTATGCCTACCGTAAGATCCTTATCGGCTACATAGTTCCGTCCGTAACCTACGGATTCTCCTTTATGAACGTGTTTTATCTGTGAAATAATACTTTTAAGCGAACTGACAGGCTGCAGAGGCAGTTCCTTGTCTGCGCTGATCCCGTATAAGCCTATGCCAAGCCTGACCATATCAAAATCTGCTTCCGGGAATCTCTCTATCCCTGCTGAATTCATTATATGACGCAGGATATTCCCTGGATAACGCTCCAGGATCACCCCGCTCATCCGTTCAAACCTACTGATCTGCTCCCTTGTATACGCATCATGAAGGGGCTCGTCTGATGCACCAAGATGTGAGAAAATCGAGCGGATCTCTATATCGGGATGATTGTCAAGAACTTCAAACAGCTGTCCCAGTTCATCTTCCCTGAAACCGAGGCGATTCATACCGGTTTCGAGTTTCAGGTGAACGGGATACGAATTCAGGTTCCTCCTTTCAAATGCCGAAATGAAAGTAAACAGACTCCTGAAATTATATATTTCCGGCTCCAGGTTATGGTCCATCATGAGGTCGAATCCGGTTACCTCAGGATTCATCACGAGTATGGGAAGGTGGATCCCCGCTTCCCTGAGGGTGATCCCCTCATCGACATAGGCAACACAGAGATAATCCACTTTCTGGAACTGCAGAGCATTGGCGATTTCCATCGATCCGCTGCCGTAGGAGAAGGCCTTGACCATCACCATGATCTTTGCACCGGTCATCGAGCGGTATACATTAAGGTTATGGATCAGGGCATTCAGGTCTATCTCAAGGACCGTGCGATGGTTCTTTTCCTGCAGGCGATGTGTGATCTTCTCGAAGGAAAATGCCCGGGCGCCCTTTATGAGGATAGCCTCATCCCTGAATTCCATGGTGTGTAAGGAAGAAAGGAACTCCTGTGTTGTGGCATAAAACCGGGTGCCGGAAGGGAACAGTCTTTGCTGGCTCTGCAGCCCGGGACCGATGCCAATAAACCGGCTGATTTTCTTTTTCTTCAGCATGTCTGCTACCTCCGCATACAGATCTCCGGCCTTCCGTCCCGATTGCATGATATCGGACAGAATTACGGTCTTTCCTGAATGCTGGTTCTGCTGATTCAGGTAATCAAGTGCAATGGAAAGTGACACCAGGTCTGAATTATAGGTATCGTTGATCAGGGTGCAGGCGTTGCCTCCCTTGACCATCTCCATGCGCATGGCAACAGGCGACAGATCGGATATCCTTGAGTGGATCACGAGGGGGGAGTATTCCATCATCAGCATAATGGCAATAACGTGCATCGCATTCTCGATGGATGCCTTATCCCGGAAAGGCAGGGAGATATTTATCTTTTCTTCACCGTACCTGATCTGATATTCCGTCCCATCTTTCAGGCTTTCACCAGGAATAACCTGAATGTCCGCCCCGGTCCCGAAAGACCATGTAAACAACCTTTCCCCGGGAAATTCCTTGCGTATCTCACGGTCCACTTCCTTATGGTCCCGGCAATAGACCAGTTTCCTGCAATCTTTGAAAAGTCTGAGTTTCTCCCTGATCTTATGCTCCAAATCCCGGAATCCTTCCTGGTGGGCCTCGCCTATATTGGTGAATATTCCTGTATCGGGCCGGATGATCCTCCGAAGTTTTTCCATTTCCCCGGTACGCGATATTCCCGCTTCAAAAATTGCCGTTTCCGTATCCGGACCCATCAGGAGAACGGAGAGTGGCACTCCTACCTGGGAATTATAGCTCTTGGGACTCCGGACCACCTTTCTCCCGGATGAGAGCGCCTGGTGAATCCACTCCTTGACGATCGTTTTACCGTTGCTGCCTGTAATGCCGATAACTTCTGCCTGACTGTTATCACGGTGATGGGCGGCAAGGTCCTGCAGGGCTGCGAGCGGATCCTTCACAAGAATGAAGCATGTATCCTTTCCTGTCTTACCTGCCGGAAGTTCCTGTACCATGAATGCCCGGATACCACGGTCAAGCAATTCTGGAATAAATGCATGCCAGTCGTGCCGCTCACCCCGTATGGCCAGGAAAAGAATGCCTCCGGGCTCGTAAACCGTTCTGCTGTCAATGCTGATCCGGGTGATCTCTTCACGGCCCGGGCCGTGGATCTCCCCTTTACATATATCGGCTAATTCTTTTAGAGTATATCGCATTCCCGGTATGCTTAATCCTGTTCTGCCACAGCTTCTCCGTAGCATTTCCTGCAAAGCGGCTCGTAAAGATCCTTCTCTCCCAGCAGAACAAGTTTCTCGGCTTTCATTTTACGGTGCGTATGGTGTGCAATATTGCCGCATCTCACACAGATGGCATGTACTTTTGTGACGTATTCCGCAGTTGCGATCAATCCTGGTATGGGACCGAAGGGCCGGCCCAGGAAATCCATGTCGAGTCCCGCAACAATCACCCTGGTCCCCCCATTGGCCAGCTGATTGCAGACTTCTATGAGTCCCATATCAAAAAACTGTGCCTCATCCACTCCCACAACCTCTACCTCGCTGGACAGCAGGAGAATGTTTCCGGCCGTCGTGACCGGGGTCGAGTTTATGGCATTTTCATCATGAGACACGACCTCCTCCTCGGAGTACCGGGTATCGATCTGCGGTTTGAATATTTCTACCTGCTGCATGGCAATCTTAGCCCGTTTCAGGCGGCGGATCAGTTCTTCCGTTTTCCCGGAGAACATGGAACCCGTGATAACCTCTATCCAGCCTCTTTTATCAGACCTATTTGCGGGAATCTCAATAAACATCAGGCAAGAAAATCGCTTTTTATCGTTATTTTTGTAATAGACGGGGTACCCTGAGGTTTCCTGTCAGGAACAAATTTAATCTTTTTAAAGAGTATAATAAGCAAAAGTGGTCAGTATACTGATCTAAACCTGAGTTTATGGAACAGAAGATCAAGGGGATTATCAGGCATATCGGAGATATTGGTGAGAAAGTCAGCAGCATGCTGGGAGAGAAGTCCCCCCATGCCATTGAAATAGATATCATCCTGGGGGACATAAGGGCTCTTTACGAGGAAGTAAAGGCTCTGCAGACAGCAGCTTTAAAATCCCCCGCCCCCCCCGCAGACCCTGCCTCGGAGCCGGAAGATGAGAAGGAGGCCCCTGCTGACTCTGACACGCAGGAATCAGGTATCGGTAAGCAGGACGTAAATACTGAGGAGGAAATGCCCGCTGCGAAAACAGGCGAGCAGTCGCCCAAACCTAAAGCAAAACGCCCCGCCAGGGAATCCGGACCTGCCATCCTGGCGGATAAATACAAGGCAGGCCAGAAACTGATCAACGAAAGCCTTGCCGGTAACAGGGATAAAGAGATTATTACCAGCAAGATCCAGTCCAAGCCCATCAGCAGCATCGGTGCCGCCCTGGGGATCAATGACCGTTTCCAGCTTATCAAGGATCTGTTCAACGGCGATAAAAACAGCTTCGAGAATACCATAAATACACTCGATGCCGCCTCAAATTTCAATGAGGCATTCAATTATATCACCTCATCCTTTGACTGGGACATGGAAGAGGATTCCGTGCAGCTGCTCCTCGAACTGGTCAGGCGGAAGTTTATCGTAAACCAGAATGAGTAAACTTTATATCGTCCCGACCCCCGTCGGGAACCTGGAAGACATTACCTACAGGGCCGTCAGGACATTGAAGGAGGTGGATATCATTCTTGCTGAGGATACCCGGAAAACCGGTATACTTCTGAAGCATTACGGCCTGCTTGCAAAAACCCTTTCCCATCATAAATTCAACGAGCATAAATTCCTGTCCTCCCTTATAGAGAGAATCCGGCAGGGAGAAAGCATGGCGCTGGTCTCCGATGCCGGCACACCGGGCATATCCGATCCCGGGTTCCTGCTGACCAGGGAGTGCCTCAGGCACGGAATAGAAGTCGAAGCCCTACCAGGACCATCAGCCTTCCTGCCTGCACTGGTAGCCTCGGGGCTGCCCTGTGATCGTTTCTGCTTTGAAGGCTTCCTTCCACAAAAAAAGGGAAGGCATAAAAAACTCGAGGAGCTCATGACCGAATCGCGGACAATGATATTCTACGAATCCCCCTACAGGGTAAAAAAAAGCCTTGAACAATTCGCCAAAACCTTCGGCAATGACCGGCCAGCCTGCCTTGCGCGCGAACTGACCAAGATCCACGAGGAATATGTCCGGGGCAGCCTGGAGGAAGTGCTGGACCAGATCCGGGACCGCGAGGTCAAAGGCGAATGCATCATCCTTGTCGGAGGCAGATCCTGACATGTACGTTATCGAACACCCATTTGCCTCAAAACCGTTCACTTTTTGAGGGATCCCAACACGTGATTGCATTGTAAATGTCTTAATTTCTGAAACTTACAGAGTTTGGCATAAAAGATGGTTTTTTTATACCGTCAAACCCAATATGGAGGATTTGAGATGAAAACAAGCACCGTAACCCTGACCGTTCTTTGCCTCATACTTACAGGCAGCCTCAATGTTGCCGGACAAAAATCATTTCTGATTAAGGAAATTCAGCCCCTTACAGCATCTGTTTCCGATGTTAGATACCATATCGAGCTCAGTGGAGAAAATATCTTCAGCAGCTACAGGTTCTATGCGGAAGAGAAAGTCCGGCTGAAAAACTGGATGTTTGACACTGAGGAATGGCTGACTGATCAAAAATCGGAGCTTATGGCAGCAGACCGGCTGGAGAATGAGCCGAAAGTGGAGGACTGGATGATAGAGTCAGATCATGACAGGAAGATCAGGCTCAGCGAGCTGGTGAAAGAAGAAGAAGAAGAACCTATCCCGCTGTATGACTGGATGACCTGCTGTGAAGACTGGAAACTTACCAGTTTGTGAGCAAAAAAACTATCTTTGGTGGTTCGATCCGGAACCACAATCATTGAAAAAATATTCTCATATATTCTTCGATCTCGACCGCACACTCTGGGATTTTGACAGGAATTCCAGGGAAACCCTTACAGAACTTTTCTTCCGGCATAACCTCGACGGGACCATTGATGATCCTGGTGACTTCGTGGAAATCTACCATACGGTAAACCTGGAACTTTGGGATCTTTATCGCAGGGGACAGATGACCAAGGATGTACTCCGTACCAAACGCTTTATGATCAGTTTTAAGCATTTCGGGATCTTCGATGATGAGCTGGCCGCAGTATTCGGTGATGATTACCTGGAGATCAGTCCCACAAAAACCATCCTGGTCCCCCACACCAAAGAGATCCTGGACTATCTTCTCCCCCGCTACAAACTCCACATCATAACCAACGGATTCCAGAGTACCCAGCAGGTTAAGCTGAAGAATTGCAGAATTGATAAGTATTTCGCAAGCATGACCACCTCAGAAGCCGTAGGCCATAACAAACCCCGCCCCGAGATCTTTCATCGTGCATTAAGTGCGGCGAATGCCCGGAAGGCAGAAAGCATTATGATCGGGGATGATCTCCAGGTGGATATTCTCGGGGCGAAACAGTACGGAATCGACCAGGTATTTCTGAACCGGGATGATGTAGTACACAGCGAGGAAATCACCCATGAAATAGAATCGCTTGCAGAGATTGAGAAGATCCTGTAGGGCGGCAGGATCCAGGAACTTCGCCGCAGACAGCGGGGTTCTTATATTCCTCTAATAAGGGGGCTCTTCATTGCTCTTCTCCTGGTTCATTCTTGAGCCAACGGTAAATGCCCCGCCTCCATCATCAGTGCTTTCCAGCGGTTTCAAAACATCCAGCTCCACGAACTTGGCTGATTCGTCCTTGAATTTCAGCTGTACATCGCCAATGGGACCGTTCCGGTGTTTTGCAAGGAGTATCTCTGCCAGTCCAACAAGGGAATTTCCCTGTTCATCCTCATAGATGTCATACTTTTCGGGACGGTGTATGAAGATTACCAGGTCGGCATCCTGTTCAATGGCTCCGGATTCCCTCAGGTCGGAGAGCTGCGGACGCTTGTTGCCAGATCTCAGCTCGACGGAGCGGTTCAGCTGGGAAAGTGCTATGACAGGTATATTCAGCTCCTTGGCAATGGATTTCAGGGAGCGGGAAATGGAGCTTACCTCCTGTTCCCGGCTTCCCCTGTTGTCGCCAGAACCGGACATAAGCTGCAGATAGTCAACGAAGACGGTCTCGATATTGTGCTGAACTTTCAGGCGCCGGCACTTGGCCCTCAACTCGAAAATCGAGATGGCTGGAGTATCATCGATATAGATCGGTGCTTCCACCAGGCCTTTTATCTTGTAATCGAGCTGCTTCCATTCGTATTCCTCCAGCCGTCCGTTCCGGATCCTGTCTGAAGGCAGCTCTGTTTCCATTACGATAAGCCGGTTGACCAGCTGGACGGAAGCCATTTCAAGGGAGAAAAATGCAATGGGCCGTTTATGTTCAACTGCAATGTTCCTGGCCATGGAAAGTGCAAATGCCGTTTTCCCCATGGAAGGCCGGGCAGCGATAATGATCAGATCCGAGCGCTGCCAGCCCGATGTAAGCCGGTCAAGCTTCGTAAAGCCCGAAGGCACACCGCTCAGGTGGTCTTCCCTCTTGGCAGCTTCCTCAATCTGGTTGATGGCTTCCTTGACCAGCACGTTTATCTTGGCGGTTTCTTTCTTAATATTCCCTTCCGCTATTT
The DNA here is from genome assembly GCA_965603745.1 of uncultured Bacteroides sp. Taxonomy (GTDB): domain Bacteria; phylum Bacteroidota; class Bacteroidia; order Bacteroidales; family SM23-62; genus SM23-62. The sequence goes on from CBFDEE010000051.1 coordinate 9,632, forward strand.
CAAAGAGGTCTGCTTCCGCCTGGTCGAGCAGATCGTCCACATCCATGGTTTCATCGAAGGCTTTCTTCTGAATATCCGAAGAAACCCTGATCAGCTCGCGCTGAATATACTTCTGCTGGATTATCCGGGCATGAAATTCAAGGTGTGCGGCAGAGGCGACCTTGCTGGTCAGCTGGGTTATATACAGGGGGCCGCCGACTTCCTCGAGGCCTTTCTGTTTTTTTAATTCCTCAGTAACCGTCAGGATATCAATTGCTTTCTCTGCCATCGACAGGTCAAGTATGGCCTTGTATATCTTCTGATGGGCATCCTTGTAAAAACTTTCGGGCTTGAGTATGTCAAGGACTGACAGCACGGCATCCTTCTCAAGCATGATGGCTCCCAGTACTGCCTCTTCCAGATCTACCGCCTGGGGTGGCAATTTACCGTATTCAACGTTCAGGTTCCCGAAATTGGGAGGTGTATTCGGATTGGTTTTCAGCGCCATCTTTTCTCAGAATTAGGAATTCAAAGGTAGGAAATGAGCATGCTTTTCAGGCTTTCCTGTGTATGCATTTTTAAACATCGTCATTCATCTTATTAACGCGGACTGTTAACAATTTATGTGTACCTTTAAAACCCACAGGTCCGGGCGTCCGGCGGACATCCGGAACGGCTTAATTGTTAATAACCCCATGATCGTCTTTCCCAACGCCAAGATCAACATCGGACTGAGGATACTCCGCAGGCGGGGCGACGGTTACCATGACATTGAATCTGTCTTCTACCCGGTTCAGCTCTGTGACATGCTTGAGATCCTTCCTTCCGATACAGGGTTTAATGATGAAAAGCCCGAAATCTATGTCAGCGGCCTGGATGCTCCCGCTTCTTCTGAAAACCTCTGCTGGAAGGCAGCCCGCCTGTTCCGTGAGCGTCATGGGATAAGCGGGGTACGTTTGCATCTCCATAAAAAGATCCCGCCGGGATCCGGCCTCGGGGGCGGTTCCTCCAATGCTGCCTTCACCCTCCTGGCCCTGAATGAAATGTTTGATTGCGGGCTGAAAGAAGATCTTCTCAGGCAGTATGCCTCTGAAATCGGTTCTGATTGCCCCTTCTTCATTGCCAACCGCCCGAGCATTGTCAGCGGGAAGGGGGATATAATAGAACCGGTCCCCCTGAGCCTGAAAGGGTATCACCTCGTACTCGTCTTCCCGGAAGTGGCTGTTTCCACCTCAGAAGCTTACCAGAATATCAGGCCATCCACTGAGGGTCCCCCGCTCAGAGAGATCCTTCAGCTGGATCCCCCCGAATGGAGAGGAAAGATCAGCAATGGCTTCGAAGCAGTTGTTAACGGCAAGTACC
>CBFDEE010000052.1:0-10869 GCA_965603745.1 uncultured Bacteroides sp.
CCTGTCGGCAATATTATAGCCGATGACTACCATGTTGACGGATGCCTGGAATTCGAACTGGGTGAAAAACCTGCCTCTCCCGATCTCGTTTTCCCGGGCCTGTTCGAATTCAGGGGTGGTCCCCCATATTACAATATCATTAACGGAGTTGTTTTTGTATTTCAGGGTCCTTCTCGAAAAAGCAAAAAAACTGACAATCTCACTCAGCTGGCTCTGTTCCTTGACAGCCAGGTATTCACGGTATTTCGGCACCGGCCGGTTCAAGTACTGCCACCATTCATATTCCTGTCCGTCCTCCGGGGCCCAGGGCCATTTCTGGATATAGATCGTGTTTTCGCCGAGGCCGGACAGGCTTTCACGGATATTGATCTCGAGCGAATCGAAAATGGTGAACACTGAAATAATTGCAAATATGCCGATGGTAATTCCAAGGAGTGAAAGGACAGTCCTCAGCCTGTTCACGATTACCGATTTAAAGGCAAACAGAAAACTCTCGAAAATAAGTCTTATGGTTTTCAGGGTTCGCTTCATGGGCCCTCTGCCCGGCATGGTCAGGTTTTCCGTGTAAATGTACCTAAATTCATCAACTTTTTATGTATCTTTGTCCAAATTTAATCTCAAGCTGTAAATGACTGATTTAAAAAGAATTAGAACTGCACTTATTTCAGTTTATGATAAGGAGGGACTCGAGCCCATCATTCAACTTTTTAAGGATTTATCCGTGAAGATTATATCCACGGGAGGCACGAAAGACTTCATCGAGAAACTGGGTGTGGATGTTACAGCTGTTGAGGATCTGACTACCTATCCCTCGATTCTCGGGGGACGGGTGAAAACACTTCATCCGAAAATATTCGGCGGTATACTGGCAAGAAGGGATCACAAGGAGGACCAGTCGCAGTTATCCGAGTACGGCATCCCGGAGATCGACCTGGTGATTGTCGACCTGTATCCCTTCGAGGAAACCGTTCAATCCGGGGCTTCGGATAATGAAATAATAGAGAAGATTGATATCGGCGGTATCTCCCTGATCCGGGCAGCCGCAAAGAATTACGCAGACCTTGTAATCGTCCCCTCTAAAAAGCAGTACCCTGCACTGATGGAAATCCTGGAGGATAAGAAGGGAGAGAGTTCTGCGGAGGACAGGAAACGGTTTGCAGGGGATGCGTTTGCCGTATCCTCGCATTACGATACGATGATCCACGGGTATTTCAACAGGGGCAGAAAAGAAGTGTTCAGGCACAGTTCCAATGAGGGTAAACCTTTGCGGTATGGTGAGAATCCACACCAGGAAGGACTTTACTTCGGAGATTTTGACCGGATGTTTGAGCAGCTGCACGGGAAAGAGATATCGTATAACAACCTTCTCGATATCGATGCGGCAGTGGGACTCATAAGGGATTTCAGTGAAACCGGGTTTGCCATCCTGAAGCATAATAATGCATGTGGACTCGCCATCAGGCCGGCCCTGCAGGATGCATGGAAGGATGCTCTGGCCGGTGATCCGGTCTCAGCCTTCGGAGGTGTTCTGATCACGAATGCGGAAGTTGACGGGAAAACCGCAGAAGATGTTAACAAGCTGTTTTTCGAAATCATCATTGCACCTTCCTACGCGGAAGATGCCCTCGTGGTACTGAAACAGAAGAAGAACCGGATCATCCTGGTAATAAAGGACTTTGCTCTGCAGGACAGGCAGTTCAGAAGCCTGCTGAACGGTGTTCTTGTCCAGGACCGCGACACAAAAACGGAAACAGAAGGAGAACTCAAATGCGTGACGAAAAGGGCTCCAGGGGACAGGGAGATACAGGACCTGCTTTTTGCCAACAAGGTGGTAAAACATACCAAATCAAATGCCATCGTTCTGGCAAAGGACAATCAGCTGGTTTCTAGTGGTGTGGGACAAACATCCAGGGTGGATGCCCTGAAGCAGGCAATAACCAAGGCCAAAAGCTTCGGATTCGACCTGAAGGGCGCCGTTATGGCCTCTGATGCGTTTTTCCCCTTCCCTGATTGTGTTGAAATTGCAGATGCGGAAGGCATAACTGCTGTGATCCAGCCTGGAGGGTCGGTGAGGGACCAGGAATCCATCGATTATTGTGACGGCCATAAAATGGCCATGGTCCTCACCGGGATACGGCACTTTAAACATTAGCGGGCAGTGAATTTTCGACTTTTTCGATACTTTTGAATACATTGCACGGTTTAACACTTATTTAGACGAATAGAATATGGGTTTGTTTTCATTTTTAACGCAGGAGATAGCCATTGATCTGGGAACCGCAAATACCATTATCATACATAATGACAAGGTAGTTGTCAATGAGCCTTCCATTGTAGCTATTGACCAGAATACACATAAGCTGATCGCCATTGGTGAGAAGGCAAGACAGATGCACGGGAAGACGCACGAGAATATTAAAACCGTCAGGCCTTTGAGGGATGGAGTGATCGCAGATTTCGACGCCGCGGAGCAGATGATCAGGGGGATGATAAAAATGATCAACAAGAAACCCCGGATGTTCAATCCGGCTCTGAAAATGGTGGTCTGTATCCCTTCCGGTGCCACCGAAGTTGAGCGCAGGGCCGTCAGGGATTCCTCCGAACATGCCGGGGGGAGGGATGTTTATATGATCTTTGAACCCATGGCCGCTGCCATCGGGATCGGCCTCGATGTGGAAGCACCCGAAGGAAGCCTTGTGGTTGATATCGGCGGAGGAACAACAGAGATTGCAGTGATCGCACTGGGCGGTATTGTCTGCAACCAGTCCATCAGGATAGCCGGAGATGGTTTTACGACAGATATACAGGCATATATGAGGCATCAGCACAACATCAAGATCGGTGAACGCACGGCAGAGGAAATTAAATTCAATGTCGGATCCGCCCTGCCTGATCTTGAAGATCCGCCGGAGGATTTTGTGGTAAGAGGGCCCAACCTGATGACCGCCATGCCTATTGAGATCCCGATTTCATACCAGGAAATAGCACATTGCCTGGATAAATCCATTTCTAAGATAGAGACCTCCATCCTGGCAGTACTTGAGCAGACCCCGCCGGAATTGTATGCGGATATCGTGAACAAGGGAATTTATATGGCCGGGGGGGGAGCCCTTCTCCGGGGACTGGCCAAGCGGTTTACGGATAAGATAAATATCCCCTTCCATCTTGCGGAGGATCCTCTGCAGGCCATTGCAAGGGGAACGGGGATCGCTTTAAAAAATGCGGATAAGTTTTCTTTCCTTATGCGTTGATTCCGGTCCCGACCCATCCCCGTTTGATAACCCGGACCATGGTTTGGACAGACCGGGGCAGTGTGTGACCGGATAGAAGGTCTGATCGATGAGGAATCTTTTAAGGTTAATAGTACGGTATTATTTCTTCTTCCTTTTCCTGATACTGGAGGTGGTTTCAATACTGCTTGTTGTGCAGAACAACACTTACCATCGTGCCCAGTTCACCAATATCACCCGTTCGGTGGAAGGATTCTTTTATGAAACCTTTGGTGGATTCCGCGAATACCTGGTACTGCGGCAGACCAACCGTGAGCTTCAGATGGAAAATACCCTGCTGCGGAACCGGCTTGACGGACTGAGCCGGAGGCCAGAACCGGCTTCCCTCAGCAGCTATGAAGACGGACCGGGAAGACAGTTCTCCTATATACCTGCAACCATTATTAACTCTTCAACCAACAAACAGTATAATTTCATTATCCTCGATAAGGGCCGTAACCATGGAATAGAACCGGAAATGGCCGTAGTTTCCCCCACGGGGGTTGTTGGCGTCGTTTATGCTGTCTCGGGTAATTTCTCTTCTGTTATCCCGATGATTAACAGGGATTTCAGGCTGAGTGCCAAGATCCGCCGGAACGGATATTTCGGATCTTTATCCTGGCCGGGCCGGGGCTACGACCTGGCCATCCTCGACGAAATCCCGTATCATGTGGATCTCCTGCAGGGAGACACCATTGTAACCAGCGGTTATTCGGCGATATTCCCGGAAGGGATACTGGTGGGGACCGTCCGGGAATTTGAAGAGGAAGAAGGGAATTTCTATACCATAAAGGTTGATATAGCGGTTGATTACAAAAAAGTATCGCATGTGAATGTCATTCGCAACCTTCTGCGGGATGAACAACTTGAACTTGAAAGGATCACCGGGAATGATTAAACTGCTGGGAAGAAATATTATCCGTTTTATGGTACTGGTGCTGGTGCAGATACTGGTTTTAAACAATATCCAGGTGAGCGGGTACATCGTACCCCATATTTATATCCTTTTCATACTGTTGCTGCCCTTTGAAACACCGAGGTGGCTACTCCTGATCGCTGCTTTTGCGCTTGGTATCACTGTTGACCTTTTCACTCAGACACACGGGATGCATGCCGCAGCCACCGTTTTCATAGCTTTTTTAAGACCCTGGGTGCTTGAGATGAGTGCTCCGAGAGATGGGTATGAACCCGGCACCTTTCCCCGGGTGTTTTATTACGGTTTCCAATGGTTCCTGAGATATACCGTTATCCTTGTCCTGGCCCATCATATTTTCCTGTTTTACCTGGAGATCTTCAGGTTTACTGAATTTTTCTCTACCTTGATGAGGGTATTGCTAAGCTCACTTCTGTCAATTACGCTGATCATGCTCAGCCAGTATTTTATATACCGAAAATAGATGAATCCGTATGCCGGAAGAAAATACGTTGTTGGGGGGATCATTATTCTGGTGGGCATCATATACCTGGTCCGGCTGTTCTCCATACAGGTTGTCGAATCCTCCTACAAATCCACCGCCGAAAGCAACGCCCGGCGGGTGGAGATACAGTATCCCGCCAGGGGACTGATATATGACCGTAACGGGGAGATACTGGTCTATAATGAGGCCGCATATGACCTTATGATCACCCCATCCCAGATGTCAGCCTTTGATACCCTTGATTTTTGCAGGATCCTTGATATAACGAAACGGGAGGTGGTGAACAGGATCCGGGACGCGAGGAAATACTCCCTCTATAAACCCTCCATATTCCTGCGGCAGATCTCTTCGGTCACCTATGCCGTAATGCAGGAAAAACTTTACAAATTTCCCGGCTTCTTCGTGCAGCCCAGGACACTGAGAAAGTATCCGCGTGACATCGCCGCACATGCACTCGGATACGTGGGGGAAGTTGCCGATGAGGATATCGAGCGGGACAACTATTATCAGATGGGTGATTACATCGGTGTAAGCGGCATCGAAAAATCCTATGAGGAGATACTGCGCGGGGAAAAAGGAAGGAAGATCCTGCTGGTCGATGTCCACAACCGGGTGAAGGGATCGTACCAGGGAGGAAGGGCCGACCATAAGGCTGAGGTGGGAAGGAACGTAATTTCAACCCTTGATGCAGACCTGCAGGAATACGGGGAAAAACTTATGCAGAAGTTCAGGGGAAGCATAGTTGCAATAGAACCGGCTACCGGCGAAGTTCTTGCCCTTGTCACTTCACCGGCATACCGTCCCAGCCTGCTTGTCGGCAGGGTACGGTCGGAAAATTTCCGGGCCCTGTCGGAGGACACACTGAAACCATGGTTTAACAGGGCATTGATGGCATTCTATGCACCGGGATCGACCTTCAAGACAGTTAATGGTCTGATCGGATTGCAGGAAGGGGTGATCCATACCGGATCGGAATTCTATTGTGATCTTGGATTCCACATGTCAGGATATTCGGTTGCCTGCCACGTCCATGATTCTCCACTGGATTTTCGGGGTGCGATCACAAATTCCTGCAATGCATATTTTAACCATGTTTTCATGAATACCCTGAACGACAAGAAGTTTGAATCTGTATCGGAAGCGTATTCAAACTGGAGAAAACATGTGTTGTCTTTTGGTTTCGGGAACGTGCTCAATAGCGATTTTGTGAACGAATTGTCCGGATTTGTCCCTGAGGCCACCTACTATGACAATATTTACGGCAAGGGTCACTGGAATTTCCTGACCGTAAGGTCACTTTCAATCGGCCAGGGGGAACTTGGGAATACACCCATACAAATGGCCAACCTGGCCGCGACTATCGCAAACCGCGGATATTATTATACGCCGCATGTCATTAAGGCAATTGACGGAGGGGAGATCGATGAACGCTTCAGGGAAAAGCATTACACCAGTATAGATTCCATACATTTTGAGCCGATAGTGGACGGTATGGAGGGATCCGTAAATGAATCAGGGGGAACCTCCTGGCGTGCACGTGTAAGCCATTTTACGGTGTGCGGGAAGACCGGAACAGCAGAAGTTCCGCCTTATGAGGACCATTCCATTTTTATTGCATTTGCCCCGAAATACGATCCCAAAATAGCGATCAGCGTCTATGTGGAGCACGGGGGGTTCGGGAATATCTGGGCTGCGCCTATTGCGGGACTGATGGCAGAACAGTACCTGTATGACAGTATATCCAGGCCCTGGATGGAAGAATATGTTTTGAAAGGAGTCAGGCTCGACCAGGAATGAGAAGAAGCAATAACATACTGGCCAGTACAGACTGGATTTCCGTGGGATTATACCTCATGCTGGTCCTGCTCGGATGGGTAAATATCTACGCCGCGGTATATAATGAAGAACACCAGAGCATTTTTGACCTGAGCCAGCGTTACGGGAAACAACTGGTCTGGATACTTGCAGGCCTTCTGCTGGCCGTAATAGTTTTCCTGATAGACTCGAAATTCTATTCCTTCTTTGCCTATATCCTGTATGGCATTTCCATTGTCCTGCTGATTGCAGTCATGATCGTGGGTAAAGAGATCCACGGAGCAAGGTCCTGGTTCCAGTTTGGAAGCCTCCATCTTCAGCCCTCGGAATTTGCTAAAATAGCTGCATGCCTGGCTCTGGCCAGATACCTGAGTTCCTACAACCTGAAAATCAAATCATTTAAAACCAGCATCTGGATCCTGTCCATAATCTTCCTGCCCTCCCTGCTGATAGCCATCCAGCCCGATATGGGATCGGCCCTTGTGTATATAGCATTGATCCTCGTTGCATACCGGGAAGGATTTTCCGAATTGATCCTCATGGTCGGGATTATCCTTGCCGTCCTTTTCTTTCTTGCCCTGCTGATTAATCAGTTCCTCATCCTGGTAATTCTTACGGGACTTGCCCTGCTGGCTTTCTGGATCCTTTCCAGGAGCCTGAAGAAAACCCTTGCCGGCGGCCTTCTCATCCTGATCCCTTCGGTACTGCTTTTCTTGCTGGTGGAGAGGAAAATACTGAACCTGAACAGGTATTATATTATCCTTCTTTCCATGGCGCTGGCCGTTCCGGTATTCCTTGTCTATTCTTACAGGAAAAGACTGAGGTATGTTTCCCTGATCCTTCTTTTCCTTGCAGGATCAGCTGCCTTTACCTTCTCCGTTGATTATGTATTCAATAATGTCCTGAAAGAGCATCAGCAGCACAGGGTGAATATCCTGCTTGGTATCGAATCCGATCCTCTGGGGATAGGATACAATGTAGCCCAGTCAAAAATTGCAATCGGTTCGGGAGGTTTGACCGGTAAGGGATTCCTGCAGGGGACCCAGACCAAGTTCGATTTCGTTCCCGAGCAAAGCACCGATTTCATATTCTGTACCGTCGGGGAAGAATGGGGATTTCTTGGAACTTCCATAGTACTCCTGCTGTTTATCCTGCTTCTGACCAGGCTGATCCTGCTTGCGGAAAGGCAGCGATCGGATTTCAGCAGGATTTACGGATACGGGGTTGTGGCAATTCTCTTCTTTCATTTTGCCGTAAATATCGGGATGACCATCGGCCTGCTGCCGGTCATCGGGATCCCCCTGCCCTTCTTTAGTTACGGTGGTTCATCCCTCTGGGCCTTCACGATCCTGCTGTTTATTTTTCTGCGCCTTGATGCCAGCCGGATGGAGTTGTTAAGATAATTTTTTAAGGGACTTAATACCAGCGGGTTAGTCCTGGAACCCCCGTGTTTATTGATACTTCGGGCTTGGAAAGCTCCCTGATTTTTTGTAATTTGGTAATCCTTTGCCTCAAATCACAGCCTATGGATTACCACACCTATACACTCAGAAATTTCAGGGAGATCCCCCAGCTGAAGTCTTTACCTGAAGAAAAACTGTTTGATATTGAGGTGGTCGGTAGTGTATTGCCCTTCAAAACGAATAATTATGTGGTCAATAATCTGATTGACTGGGATAATTATGAGAAGGACCCGATTTTCTGCCTGAATTTCCCTCAAAGGAATATGCTCCGGGAGGAACATTTCAGTGAAATATCAGAGCTGATTGCATCAGGAGCTGACAGGACCCGGATCTCAAATGCAGCAAATAAGATCAGGGTTGAGCTGAATCCCCATCCGGCAGGACAGCTTGAATACAATATGCCGGAATTCAGGGGAGAGGTACTTCCCGGTGTACAGCATAAGTACCGTGAAACGATGTTATTCTTTCCCAGCCAGGGACAAACATGTCATGCTTATTGTACCTTTTGTTTCAGGTGGCCGCAGTTTACGGGGATATCAGACCTGAAGTTTGCAATGAAACAGAAGGACCTGCTTGTCGGTTACCTGTCTGAACACCCTGAGATAACGGATCTGCTGTTTACCGGCGGAGATCCTATGGTTATGAGCTCACGTAACTTCTCCATGTACATAGACGCCCTCCTGGAAGCCAACCTCCCGCATCTGAAGAACATCCGTATCGGTACAAAGACACTGGCCTTCTGGCCCCAAAGGTACGTCAGCGATCCGGATGCAGCGGAACTGCTCGGTGTATTCAGGAAGATCGTTGATAATGGAAAGCACCTGGCCTTCATGGCCCATGTCAGCCATCCTGTGGAGTTGTCGACCGGCATAGTGGAAAAGGCTGTGCAAAAGATACGGGATACTGGAGCGCAGATTCGTACGCAATCCCCCATCATGAAACACATCAACGCAGACCCGGGTATCTGGGCGGATATGTGGCGGAAACAGGTCTGGCTCGGCATGGTGCCGTATTATATGTTTATCGCGCGGGATACCGGTGCCAGGGAATATTTCTCACTCCCCCTGGTGGATACATGGAAGATATTCAGGGCAGCCTACAGCAGGATCAGCGGCATATGCCGTACGGTACGTGGACCCAGCATGTCGGCCAATCCCGGGAAAGTCCAGGTTGTTGGTGTCAGCGAGGTCAATGGAGAAAAAGTGTTCGTATTGAATTTCCTGCAGGCCCGCAAGAATGAATGGGTGGGCCGCCCGTTTTTTGCCAGGTATGATGAACATGCCGAATGGCTTACCGACCTGAAGCCGGCATTCGGCAAACCGGAATTTTTCTATACCGCTGAATTCCGGAGAATGCTGAAGATCGAAGACGATACCATGGGACTTTACGCTGAAGAACTCAGGGATTTTTTCAACAGGTGCTCGGGCGAGATCTGATATTACTTCATTCCTTTATAACTGATATTGTATTCCCTGCCGACAAAGTCCTGTATATCTCCGAAGAATTTTCTGAAGTACCCTTCCATAAGTTCATAATTCTCCTGCAGCCGTTCTACTGCATATTCGGAATGGTCCGGCAGGGAAGTCCGGTAGGACATCCGTTTGAATACCATTATCAGCCCCTGAAAAGTGGTATAGGCCTCAAGCCAGTTACTTTTAATAAAATACGGGAACCAGGCTTTGACTCCTACGGGGAAAATGGAAAAACCGGAATCCAGCATCCGGTAACGGTCCCTCACATAGGTCCTTAGCGGAACCTCACAGTACTGATCCCAGTTGGCAGACAGAAAATGGTCATAGAAAATATCAATCACTATTCCCGCGTAAAGTCCATAGCGCTCCCTGACCAGTTTCTTGGCATCCCGTGTGATGGAGTGGCAGTCCGTGAAATAATCGATTTTCCTGTGCAGGTGGATCCCATCCTGGATGGGGGGCGGATATTTTTCATAGTCCTTTCCCTTGACGTAGTCCCCTATAAAATTCCCGATGAGGAGCTCCCTGGAATCCCCTGAAAGATATATGTGAGCAAGAAAATTCATTTGTGACGGCAGCATTTTAAAGATACTCATGATATACAACACATCCTAATAAATATCATGAATAACAAAGCATGAATCATGTACATTTGTGTAACTACTAAAACTTGTTTCACATTTAAAATTTCAGGAATGGCCAGGAACGTAATCATTATCGGTGCAGCCGGACGCGATTTTCACAACTTCAATACCCGTTTCAGGGACAACGATCGTTACATTGTCAGGGCCTTTACGGCGGCCCAGATACCAGACATTGAGGGCAGGAGATACCCTCCTGAACTTGCAGGTAAATTATATCCGGAAGGAATTCCGATACACTCCGAGGATGAGCTTCCCGGACTGATCCGTGAACTTGACATTCAGGATTGTGTGTTTTCCTACAGTGATGTCCCTTATACCAGGGTGATGGCTGTGAGCGCTGTTGTCAATACTGCAGGCGCGAATTTTGTCCTTCTCGGGGGAAAGGAAACCATGCTTGAAAGCACCAAACCGGTCATTGCTGTCGGAGCTGTCCGGACAGGATGCGGAAAGAGCCAGACTTCACGGCGGATCATTGAGATCCTTATGGAAGTGGGACTTAAGGTTGTCGCCATCCGGCATCCGATGCCTTATGGAGACCTGGTGGCTCAGAAGGTCCAGCGTTTTGCCACCCTCAAAGATCTCGAGAAGAACAATTGCACAATAGAGGAAATGGAGGAATATGAACCCCATGTTGTACGGGGAAATGTTATTTACGCTGGAGTGGATTATGAAGCCATACTCCGGAATGCGGAAAATGATCCGGACGGCTGCGATATTATACTCTGGGACGGAGGCAATAACGACTTTCCGTTTTACAGGCCGGATCTCATGGTTACCGTGGTGGATCC
>CBFDEE010000053.1:0-10839 GCA_965603745.1 uncultured Bacteroides sp.
TCAGTATCCAACATCATAAAAAAACACCTTATTCTTGTGTTATACTAAAACTTTGCACTTCATCAGTAGTATGCCATCCTATACCTGTATCCTGTATAGTCTGAATAATGAAACCAAAAACCTCATGTATATTCTGAGATATTATCTGCTGTTTATCATCATTGCACTGATCATCGGTGCCGGTACACGGCACTGGCTGCGGAAATCTCCCCTGCCCTTCACCGTATCACTACTTATCATCGGACTGGGACTGGGAGCTGCCAACCGGCTGGGATGGTTTGAGGTCTGGCATATCGGATCACTTTCACTCAATATGGGTTTCCTTAACCAGTCGCTGAACTGGGCAGGTAAAATTGATCCGCATCTTATACTCTTTGTTTTTCTGCCCACCCTGATTTTTGAGGCAGCCTTTGCCATGGATGTGCACACGTTTAAGAAATCCTTCACCAATGCCTTTCTGCTCGCCGTACCCGGTATAATCATTGCCCTGGTGCTGACCGCGGCTATCATAATCGGCCTCAGGGGGGCCGGAATGGGATTTGAAGGATGGGGATGGCCTATGGCCCTTTTGTTCGGAGCGGTTGTCAGTGCCACGGACCCCGTTGCCGTTGTTGCCCTGCTGAAGGACCTCGGTGCAAGCAAGAAACTGGGAACCCTGATCGAGGGGGAGTCCCTTCTGAATGATGGGACGGCCATTGTGATCTTTATGGTCCTGCTGGCCACCTTAACGGGAACCGGCTCGGGCACATCACCCATTCTTGAGTTCGTCAGGGTGGCGCTCGGAGGAACCCTTGTCGGCCTTTTCTTCGGATGGCTTACCATCCGCTGGGTGAAAAAAGTATTCAACGACGCCCTTATCGAGATAACGGTGATCGTTGCAGCCGCTTACCTGACCTTTTTTGTGGCCGAACATTTTCTGCATGTCTCCGGGGTACTGGGACTGGTAGCCCTGGGTCTGATGATGGCCGGGGTCGGCAGGACCCGCATCAGCCCTGAGGTTGAACATTTCCTTCATGAATTCTGGGAACTGGCAGCCTTTATCGCCAATACACTGATCTTTGTAATTGTAGGTGTGGTCATCGCAAATAATTCCCAGTTTACGGCCGACGATTTCCTGAAGCTGTTCGTTATTTATATAGGCGTGCATATAGTCCGCGCCGTTGTAATCGCAGTACTCTACCCGATCATGCGCAAAGCCGGGTACGGCCTGCCTAAAAAAGACGCCATCGTGGTCTGGTACGGGGCCCTGCGCGGGGCCATCGGACTGGCACTGGCACTGATCGTGGCTGCAGAAAGCAGCATCGACCAGGAAATACGGGATGATTTTCTGTTTCTGACAGCGGGACTCGTAACCCTGTTCTCACTGATCAATGCTACGACTATTAAATATGTGGTAAACGGACTGGGACTGACCAGTGTTGCTCCGGCCAAGGCGCTTATGATGCTTACTGCCAAAAGTTACCTGCGCCAGAGCACGGAGAATTCGATAGATAAGTTCAAAAATGACCGGTACCTCAACAGGGCCAACTGGGACATCGTTGCCAGCTTCCTCCCGGAAAAACCGGATGCGGAAAATGCAGATGATCTTCACCTGGATTCGAAGATTGCCGAAACGCGAAGGAGGATCCTGGAACGCGAGAAGAGCAGCTACTGGAACCAGTTCCGCGAAGGAATGCTGGGTTCTACTGCCGTTCGGCGGCTGACGGATGCAATCAACGAGATTATGGATGAAGGGGGACTGGTTTCCCTGGCCAAGCGTAAAGACCTTGAACAGGAATGGAAGACCCCAAAAATCCTCGGCAGACTGCAGTCAATGCCTATTGTGGGCAGGCTGGGCCAGCATTTCTTTTTCGAGCGCCTGGCTACCAGCTATGATTCCGCACGGGGATTCGTTTACGCACAGGATGAAAGTTTAAAACTTGTCGAGAATATGCTGATTGCGCAGGATGATGAGGGAGAAGAAGCCATCGATCAGGATAACCTGGCAATTATCGAAGCAGAAATCAATGAAAATAAAATTCATGGGCTTACTTTCCTTCGGAACCTCCGTAATTCATATCCCGAGATTTACAATGCCATTGCAACGCGGCAGGCTATCCGCTCAGTCCTGAATTATGAGAAACGGATGGTTGACCGCCTGCTTAATAAGGGACGAGTTGACTCGGGTGAGGCCGGTAAAATTATCTCAGGCATTGAGGAGAGAATGAAAAAACTGATGGATCGGCCGCCTTCCTTTGAACTGCCGAAACCCATAGAATTGCTGCGTGATATTTCCTGGCTCGTCGGACTCGAGGAGAAAACCTTTAACCAGGTCGTAAATGATTTCCAGAACCGGGTATATGCCGTCGATGCTACACTGGTCAGGGAAAACGGCCCGGGAGACGGCCTGTTTGTTATAGTAAGGGGACAGGTTAAAATTTCTGTCAAAGATGACGTCATCGATATACTGGGTCCCGGAAGCGTTATCGGGGAAATGGCTGTCCTGACCGGAATGTCCAGGACCGCGACCGTATCTGCCGAATCACCGGTGACTGTCCTGTGGATGAGCACTTCAAAAATGAAAGCCATAATGAAAAATTCCAGGGATCTCGAAAACCGCCTCTGGAAATTTGCTTCCATGCGCTTCGCCATGAACCTGCTCAGCAGCAAGAAACCATACGATCACTGGCAGCAGAAAGAATTCAGGCAATGGTTGTCAGCAGGTGATATCATGTACCCGGATGAGAAGGGTAATATTGACCTGAAAGGAAAGGTGAGGATCCTGTTAACGGGTAAAGCCACCACCATGGACGGGGAAAAAACCCTGGCAGCCCCTGACATCCTTGAATCTTCAGATTACACATTCAGCTCAAACTCCAGGGTCTTTATCAGGGAACAAAAATGATTACAGGCTTACCGGATAAAAAACGAGGGGTGGAAAGGCTGTCAGGGACGATTGCCCTGATCATCAGCTTCCTGGTGGTGGCAGCTATTTTTACCGGCCTGGATATCTTCCCGGAATTTATTAATATCCATGAGGACCTATCCTACCTGGGGGAACACCTCGAAAGACTCCGCCTTAACACCTGGATATGGTTTGTTAATTCAATCCTGATCATTATCCTCGGTCCGCTCATCCTCATGAGTTTCCTTCCGTACGGAAGATCTTCCTCTTACCTGGCCGCATTCCTGATCAGCACCACCGGTGTCCTCTATATGATCTTTGCCGTCAGCGGGCATAACCTCATATTCCTGGTCAGTGATTATCTGAAATCGGCCGGCGATGAGACGGATCTTATGGCCAGCCTCGCTTATCAGATTATGGTTAATAAAAGTAACCTGCAGCTTGCTGCTTATACCCTAGTCGGACTCAGTTCATTAATCCTGGGACTTCTCATTGCCAGTACCGGACATCTGCCACGTTTCGTCGGCTGGCTGGCCATAATCGGAGGATTAATATACGCAAGTTTCGGCTGGATCAGCCAGGATCATATCTTCTTTACCATCGGACGCTTGTTCTTCCTTTTGGCCCTGATCCTCCTGGGTAGCTTCCTCCTGCTTAGAGGGCTTATCCGAAGGGAGAAAAAGCCGTGAAAACCCATCATGCACCATATCACCGGGCATCAACCGAGAGTATACTCCGGGATTATCATGAGCTCAGATCTCTTGACTACGTTAATGATCTGATAAAAGCACTCCCATACATTGCCATTATCCTGAACCAGGAACGACAGATCGTTTTCAGCGGGAATACCCTTTTAAAAAAGATGGGCATTTCAATGGAAGAAGTTCTGGGACTAAGGCCCGGGGAAGCCTTGAAATGCGTGCATGCCCATAACATGAAGGCAGGTTGCGGGACTGCAGAAAGCTGCCGGGTGTGCGGGGCAGTCAACACCCTCCTGAAGTGCCAGGAAACAGGTAAGACTGCAACCGATGAATGCAGGATCAGGATCACCGACAAGCAGGGATACGAAGATTGCCTGGATCTCGAAGTAACAGCCGTTCCTTTCCACTGGAATGATCAGATATTTTATATTATTGCCGCCAGGGATATCAGCAGTGCAAAGCGTAAAGAAGCCCTGGAGCGTATCTTTTTTCACGACGTGATCAATACGGCCGGTGCATTGCAGGGAGTTGTCGACCTGCTGAAACAACTGGAAGACCCGACGAAAATTAAAAACTTCATTGACCTGCTGTCTGTTGTCAGCCAGGACCTCACAGAGGAGATCCTCAACCAGAAATCACTCCTGGCTGCCGAAAACGGGGACCTGGTTGTCAGGAAACAGGAATTTTACCTGCGGGAAACCCTTGAGCATATTGTGAAGGAATACCACCGGCATGAACTGGCACTTAACAAGGATATCCATATTCTTGAAAACCCGGATGAAGTCATCATCCATACCGATCCGGTCTTATTGAAAAGGATCATCAGCAATATGATCAAGAATGCCCTCGAAGCCATCAGGGTTGAAGAAAGAATTACGATTGGCTGTGTTCTGAATCCGGACAGTGTAATCATCCGGGTACATAATCCGGGAGGCATGCCCGAGCAAATCCGGCAGCAGGTTTTTCAGAGGTCATTTTCAACCAAGGGGAAAGGCAGGGGACTTGGCACCTACAGCATGAAATTGCTCGGCGAGAAATACCTGAACGGGAAGGTTTCGTTTACAAGCTCTGAAAAGGAGGGTACCGAATTCAACCTTGAGATACCGCTTAAATGAATTAGGGCCGGATCTTATTCCATAGCAGCAACCAGGCTGTCGGTCAGTTCCAGGTTATGGTATACATTCTGGACATCATCATCATCATCAAAATCCTCTATCATCTTCAATACCTTTAGTGCTTCGTTCTGTTCCAGCTGTTTTGATTCATGGGGAATTCTCTGTAATTCTGCATTTTCGGGTGCCACTCCAAGCTCATCAAGCTTCTTCTGAACGTTTCCGAAATCTTCAAGGGCAGTGGTTATGATGAATACATCCCCTTCAAGCTCCACCTCTTCCACACCGGCATCGATGATCTCCAGTTCGAATTCTTCCTGGTCCAGTTCCCCCCTGGGAACCGTGATCACACCCTTGCGGTCAAACATGAAAGCAACCGAACCGTTTGTTCCGAGGCTGCCCCCGCGCTTATTGAAAATTGACCTGATGCTGCTTACAGTACGATTATTATTGTCTGTCAGGCACTCAATGAAAATGGCAATGCCAAAGGGTGCATAACCCTCGAAAGTTACCTCCTGAAAGGAATCAGTTTCCCTGCTCGCCCTGCTGATGGCCCGGTCAATATTATCCTTGGGCATATTGATGCCCTTTGCATTCGTGATGGCCAGCCTGAGCCTCGGATTCATATCCGCGTCAGGTCCACCTTCACGGGCTGCCACCTGGATCTCTTTTGAAACCCTTGAGAACATTTTGGACCGTTTGGTATCTGCAGCTCCCTTTTTCCTTTTTATTGTTGACCATTTACTGTGTCCGGACATACTATTTCCCGTTAAAATGAACGGCGTAAAAGTACAAAATTGGCCAGTATTTTGAAATTTTGAATTTACCGGCTGAATTCCTAACATTGATAAGCAAAATTAACAGTCCAGCCGGTATGGAATACATTAAGAAGAACCGCTTCCTCATTTTCCTGTTCTGCCTGTTTGCCATCATTGTCTATCCTATGTTCATCAAAGATTCCCGGGGACAGGAACTGTTGTCAACTCTTATCTACAGCATGATCCTGCTCAGCGGATTGTATGCCTTCAGTGATCCCTTACTGGATACCATCCAGCCCCTGGTGACTTCCCTGGTTCTGGTTCTCCTGCTTGTGCTGACCATTAAAAGCATCCGAACGGCCCGGGAAGTAAACCATAATGTTATTTTCGCTGTGGTGATTGCTTTCATGGTTGGAAAATTCGCTGCGAGGCATAATAAATAAAACTCAATACAGATATTCATGGGAAGAGAAATGATCAACGAATTCAGGTCCTACCGGGAAAAAATGAACGAAAGGCTGCTCGCCCTGGACAATAAGGTGATCAAGCGGATATTCAACCTCGATACAAATACCTATCTTGACGGGGCACTGAGTTCCAGGGAGAAGGAAATGCTCGGGCTGGTAAGCTCCATGGTGCTTCGCTGCGATGACTGCGTAAAATATCATCTCGAGAAGTGTTTTGAGCATGGACTGGATACGGAACAGGTAATGGAGATCT
Source organism: uncultured Bacteroides sp. (assembly GCA_965603745.1). GTDB lineage: Bacteria > Bacteroidota > Bacteroidia > Bacteroidales > SM23-62 > SM23-62. The sequence goes on from CBFDEE010000053.1 coordinate 6,176, forward strand.
TCGCAGTGGCAAACCTGATCGGAGGCACTATCGTAATACCACACACACGCCGGGCCCTTGAATACTGGGAAGAATTGATAAAAGGGGAATAATTATTGTATATTACTGAAAGAGCTGCAACACCAATTTCATACTATGAAAAACAGGATCATTACCTGGGGTTTTCTTACAGCAACAGCCGGATTGCTGTCAGCCGGCCTGGTTTTTAGTCCTGCACCAGCTGTAATCCCAGATCTGGAGGGAAAGATAGATGATTATTACCAGCGCTACCCCCAGCAGAAGGCTTACCTGCATCTTGATAAACTCGCATACCAGGCCGGGGAAAAGATCTGGTACAGTGCCTACCTGGTCGATGCCCGAAGCCATAAACCGGATACAATCAGCAAAAACCTTGTTGTAGAACTGATAAACTCATACGGGAGCACCAGTCTGATACAACTGCTGAAACTCGAGAACGGGTTCGCCAGGGGGGACTTCCATATCCCGGATACTATGTCAGAAGGACTGTACCAGATAAAAGCATATACCAACTGGATGCGGAATTTCGGAGATGAGTATTTTTTTCGCAGGGAGATTAATATCTGGAATCCAGGATATTATGCCAAGCAGTACCGGGAGGATAAGCTGGACCGGAAAAAACACAAACGAAAAAGCAGCCGCAAAGCCAGGAGACTGGACGTTCAGTTTTTCCCCGAGGGAGGCTACCTGGTCGGGGGCGTAAACTCTGTGATCGGCTTTAAGGCTGTGAATGATCTGGGACTGGGAGTGCCTGTTTCCGGGACTGTATACGATAACAAAAAAAACAGGATTGCAGGTTTCAGCAGTTCCCGGCTTGGCATGGGAGCATTTACATTCACCCCCGAAGCAGACACCAGGTATAATGCAGAAGTGGAATTACCCGGAGGTAAAGTACAGCGTTTCGGTTTTCCCGAAGTACAATCTTCCGGTTACTATATGAAGCTTGAAAGAAATAACAGAGATGGATTGAGACTCAGGGTAGGCAGCACCCTTGAAAGCCAGACCGTTCTGATTGCCTGCCATATTCGTGGTAAGCTGCTCTTTTCAAGTGAAATTAAACTGGGACCCGGTGATACGGTCCTTGATATCCCTTCCGGCGATTTTCCAAGCGGGATCCTGCATATTAGCCTGTTCGACAGTAATCGGAAACCCCGGTGTGAACGTCTTGCCTTTATCCACTCGGATGATATGATCGATCTCAGTATCAGGCAGGACAAATCCGAATATGGAAAAATGGAAGCCGTGGAGCTGACACTGGTGGCCAGGGATGGCTCAGGTCAACCGCTCCAGGGATTTTTTTCTCTTTCCGTGTCGGACCGGGACCTGGAAAACAGTGCGGCTGATTTTCAGTCCGATATTGTCTCCAGCCTGCTGCTTTCCTCGGACATTGCAGGAAGAATCGAACAGCCGGATTTCTATTTCAGGGACCGGAACGCAGAAACTCTGAAGGCACTTGATGTACTTTTACTGACCCAGGGCTGGAGAAGATTCAGCTGGGATGATTTAATCAATGAAATACCGAAAAAGATCGATTATCCGATCCAGAAAGGCCTGATGGTGCGCGGGAGGGTCACCAAGGAATTTCTTGACATACCTCTGAAAAATCTGCCTGTCACCCTGACTGTTTTAAGTGAGTTCAACGATGTTTTTATAACCCGCTCGGATAACCGGGGACAATTTGAATTTGAGCTCCCTGACTATGAGGATACCCTCCAGGTGGAAATAACCGCCAGAAGGCTGAGTGGCAAGAAAAACCTCGTCCTGTACATTGAAGATAACGACCTGGAACAATCCGAAGAGATCTTTTCATCCTATACCTCAGAGATGACAGTTATGGGAACCAATGTCTTCAAACCGATAGCCGAGGAACAGGTTGATACCATGAAGCCTACCCTGAAAGGTATATACTACGAACCTGATTATATACTTTATTTGGATGAACAGATGAATACATACTCCTCGGTACTTGAAATGATAAAGGGGCGGATACCCGGAGTAACCGTCTACGGGAACTCTGTTCAGATCCGCGGACCCTCGACATTCTACGGCAGCAACGAACCGCTTTACCTGATTGATAACGTACCAACGGATGTGGGGGCCGTTCAATCTCTCAACCCGTCCGACGTTGAACGTATCGAGGTGTTGAAGGGTCCAAGTTCAGCCATCTACGGAAGTCGCGGAGCCAATGGCGTGATCGCCATTTTCACAAAGCGCGGCAGCTTCATGATAAAAGGCATCCTCAGCTTTGAAATGCTGGGGTACCACCGTCCCCAGGAGTTTTATTCTCCTGTCTACGGGACCGGTTTTGATGAGTTTGTTATTGACACCCGTTCAAGCCTGTACTGGAATCCTTCCATCGTAACGGATGAAAACGGAACTGCAAAGATCCGCTTTTTCAATTCGGATAAACTTACAACCTTTTATATTGTGGCAGAAGGGATAAGCCCAGAAGGAAATGTCGGAAGGGCAGAAAGATTGTACGAGATGCGATAGCCGGGGACCAGCAGGTTTTATGCAACACCCGACAGGGCTTTTGACCTGGCCGGGCTGATCTCGAAAACAAAATTGAGTTTCATCAGTTTAAGGAGCTCGTACACTTCCTGTGACACATCACAGATCCGGAACCGGCTCCCGATCTTACTGGACTTATCGACAACATCCATTATTGCCTGGAAGCCAGAACTGTCGATGAAATTTATCCCTTCCATGCTCAGAACAACCTCCCTTCCCGGCTTGGAAACGATCTTACTCAATTCGTCCTTAAGCGGACCTGCGATAAGGGTATTAAGCCTTTTTGTCTTGTAAAATGAGATTTTGTAAATCCCGTCTTCAATATTCAGTTTCAGCATTGTAGAAATGGTTGAGATATATGGGATTGAAATATAAATGTTTAAAGAAAGCTAATTAATCATCTTATTTATAATTATCAACAAAACTGAATTAGTTTTTAAACATTACAGCACAATAATATGTTTGCCTGAATAAATGAATAAGAAATCGTTAAGAAGGCGTAAAAAGCCGCTTTTCGCCAGTTTACTTCTTTTTCTGAAGCCCGAGTTCATCAAGCTGTTCACCGGAAACCTCTGAAGGGGTATCAATCATCACATCCCTGCCTGAGTTGTTCTTGGGGAATGCTATAACATCACGGATGGAATCTAATCCCGCAAAAAGAGCCACCCAACGGTCAAATCCAAAGGCGATCCCCCCATGGGGAGGGGCACCATACCGGAAGGCGTTCATCAGGAATCCGAATTGCTTTCTTGCTTCCTCTTCTGTAAATCCCAGGTTCTTGAACATCAGTTTCTGCAGGTCCTCATCATGGATCCTTATGGATCCTCCACCGATCTCCACTCCGTTGATTACCAGGTCGTATGCGTTGGCCCTAACTTTGCCGGGATCACTTTCAAACAGGTCCAGGTCATCAAGCTTGGGCGATGTGAAGGGGTGGTGCATGGCGTGGAAGCGCTGTGACTCCTCGTTCCACTCGAGGAGAGGAAAATCTACCACCCATAATGGTCTGTAGCTCTCCTTATTCAGCAAACCAAGTTTTTGGCCCATTTCCAGCCTCAATTCGGAGAGGGCATTCAGGGTGGACTGTTTCTCCCCCGCCATGATCAGCAGAAGGTCTCCCGCACCGGCGCCGAACTGCTCCGCCCAGGATTTCAGATCGTCCTGCCCATAGAACTTGTCCACCGATGATTTCATGGTCCCGTCTTCATTGTATTTCACATGAATGAGCCCTTTGGCTCCAATCTGGGGCCGTGTTACGAAATCCGTAAGCCCGTCAAGATCCTTCCTTGAATAGCCGGCACATCCTTCGGCGCAGATCGCACCGATATACTCAGCGTCATCGAAAACCCTGAAGCCTTTTCCCTTCACGAGGGAAGTCAGATCACTGATCTTCATTCCGAACCTGATGTCAGGCTTATCCGTTCCATACTCTTCCATGGCCTGGTCATAGGCCATTTTCTCAAAGGCCCCTTCGATCTCGACATTCATGACTTCCCTGAAAAGGTGCCTTGCGAGTCCCTCGAAGGTATCCAGGACATCATCCCTTTCGACAAATGCCATCTCGCAATCGATCTGCGTGAATTCCGGCTGTCGGTCAGCCCGCAGATCCTCATCCCGGAAGCATTTCACAATCTGGAAGTACTTATCATAACCGGCCACCATCAGTAACTGTTTGAAGGTCTGTGTAGGTTGACTCTTCTGTTAGGAGTGAGAAAGGTTCATCCTGGAGGGTACAACGAAATCCCTTGCCCCTTCGGGAGTCGATTTTATAAGGAACGGGGTTTCAATCTCAAAAAAGCCCTGGGAGTCAAAGTAACGCCTTACCTCCTGGGCCATCCTGTGCCGGAGTTCAATATTCTTTTTAATTGCCGGCCGGCGCAGGTCCAGGAACCTGTACTTCATCCTGAGTTCATCTCCCCCGTCCGTATCGTTTTCAATGGTGAATGGCGGGATATCCGCCGCTTTCAGGATATTCAGTTCGCTCACCAGTATTTCTATATCACCGGTAGGCATTTTGGGATTCTTACTGCTTCGCTCGGCAACTTTCCCGATGGCCTGAATAACATACTCCCTGCCAAGTTTCCGGGCCTGATTGCATAAATCCTTGTTCTCTTCCATATTGAAGACCAGCTGGG
>CBFDEE010000054.1:0-10592 GCA_965603745.1 uncultured Bacteroides sp.
GTGGCCGATTATAATGTGGAAGCGGCCGAGAAAGGCATCGTTTTCATCGATGAGATTGACAAGATTGCGCGGAAATCAGACAATCCCTCCATCACCAGGGATGTATCCGGGGAAGGCGTGCAGCAGGGCCTCCTGAAACTTCTTGAAGGATCGGTTGTAAACGTACCTCCCCAGGGCGGGCGGAAACACCCGGATCAGAAAATGATACCGTTGGCTATACCGCGGTCAAGGACTCTGAAAAGGTCGACCGGAGCAATCTCCTGCAATATATAGCGCCGCAGGACCTGAAGGCATTCGGGCTGATCCCCGAGATCGTCGGGCGCCTGCCCGTGCTTGCATATCTCAATCCCCTGGATGAACAAGCCCTCAGGAGCATCCTGACGGAGCCGAAAAACGCAATCATCAAGCAGTACGAGATGTTGTTCGATATGGACGGGATAAAGCTGACATTCGAAGACAATGTGCTGGATTATGTGGTTGAGAAATCCATCGAGTTCAAGCTGGGCGCCAGGGGACTCAGGTCCATATGTGAGGCCATCATGATCGATGCCATGTTCGACATGCCCTCCCAGGATGCCAGCGAGATCCATGTGGACCTTGACTACGCGAAGGAAAAATTCGAAAAGACGGATATCAAGCGCCTCCGCGCCGCATAAACACCCGGGGCACAAGTCCCCCGGGCAGCCGATTTTTTTTTTGCTTTATAAAATAAAATCTGTTTCTTTGCTTCAGCGAATCGAAATTATGAACATGAATATCCATAAGATCTGGTGGTGGCACATCTCTTCCCGGGTAACCCGTGAGTTGTGAAAGCCCCTATTATGGACGAAATAAGATACAGGAAGGCTTGCCGATCACGGCAAGCCATTTTTTATTCCATCACGCAAGCAAACATGGAAGAATATGAGTAAAGTTAAAATTACAACCAGGACCAGACAGATCCTCGCTGACACCATCACACCGGTGAGTGTTTACCTGAGGGTGAGGGACATATTCCCGCAGTCCATCCTGCTGGAGAGCTCGGACTATCATACAAGCGAAGACAGCTATTCCTTTATCTGCCTTCAGCCCTTTGCCTCCTTTACCGTGAATAATGGACGGATTAGCCTGCTTCACGCCAGTGGTGACACCCGGGAACTGGAGATCGGGGAAAAAACTTCCGTTCCCGGGGAGATGAACAAATTTTTCCAGTCATTCGAGATCAGTCAACCCGATCCCATGATCCGTACAAACGGGTTCTTCGGTTATTCGGCCTATGATTCGGTCAGGTATTTCGAGGACATCAGCATCGCTGAGAAACCCTCACATGAGTATGGGATCCCGGATATCGTGTATTCCGTTTACAGGATCATCATTGCCATCAACCATTTCAAGAATACACTGACCATCCTGGAAAACCAGACAGAAGGTTACGAGAGCCAGATCGAACATGTTGAATCCCTTCTGCATAACCGGAACTTTGCAAGCTATCCTTTCCGTCCCGGCCGAAAGGAGGAATCAAATATGACGGACGCGGAATACATGGAGATGGTGAGCCGCGGGAAGGAACATTGCTTCCGCGGGGATGTATTCCAGATCGTACTTTCCAGGCAATTCAGCCAGGGATTTACGGGGGATGAGTTCAACGTATACCGCTGCCTCCGTTCCATTAATCCCTCTCCCTACCTGTTTTATTTTGACTTCGGGAGTTATCGCATTTTCGGTTCCTCGCCGGAGGCACTGCTCCAGATCCAGGACCGGGTTGCTTTTATCCATCCAATCGCGGGAACCTTCCCCAGGAGCGGTGACGACGAGAAGGATAAGGATACCGCTGTCCGGCTTACGCGCGATAAAAAGGAAAATGCGGAACATATCATGCTGGTCGACCTTGCCAGGAACGACCTGAGCCGGAATGCCGATCATGTGACAGTCGAGAATTTCAGGGAGATCCAGTTTTATTCCCACGTGATCCATATGGTATCCAGGGTTTCCGGGATGCTGCCGGAAGATTATAATGCAGTACGAGTTATGGGGGATACCTTTCCCGCGGGAACCCTTTCGGGAGCTCCCAAATACAAGGCAATGGAACTGATCGACCGCTACGAGAACCAGAACAGGGGATTTTATGGCGGGGGAATAGGCTACCTCGGATTCAACGGCGAATTCAACCATGCCATCATGATCAGGTCCTTCCTCAGCAAGAACAATACCCTGTATTACCAGGCCGGGGCCGGAATAGTGTCGGAATCGGTTGAGGAAAACGAACTGAACGAAGTGAACAATAAACTGATGGCCCTGAAAAAGGCCATCGATATGGCTAATGAAATTTAAACGACAGCAGCTGGTGCCTGAGCTGTGGTAAAAAGACAACAAAGATGGAAAAAGTAGTGGTAATTGATAATTATGATTCCTTCACCTACAACCTGGTGCATGCACTGAGCCAGATCACGGGATCAGGGGTGGATGTATTCAGAAATGATAAGGTAAGCATGCCCGGGCTGGAAGATTACTCCCATATCGTTCTCTCTCCCGGTCCCGGGATCCCAGATGAAGCAGGCCTGCTCAAGGACATTATCCGGACCTTTGCCGGGCGGAAGAGAATGCTGGGCGTATGCCTGGGACACCAGGCCATAGCGGAGGTTTTCGGCGGGAAACTGATCAATATCCGGAAGGTATTCCACGGGGTATCGACACGGATAAGCATCCTGGACAGGGAGGATTATCTCTTCAAGAACATTCCCGACAATTTCGAAGGCGGGCGCTACCATTCATGGATCGTTTCCGACAGGGACCTTCCCTCATGCATGAAGATCACCGCACGCGCAGAAGACGGAGAGATCATGGGGATGAGCCATACAGAACACGATATCAAGGGTGTGCAGTTCCACCCTGAATCCATACTTACAAAATGCGGAACGGACCTGCTGGCCAACTGGATCATGGGTGGGGATCCGGAGATATGATCCATTAAAATAATATTACGATGAAAGATATATTGAATTTCCTGTACGAGCATAAAACACTGGACCGCGATGCGGCTAAACGGGTGCTTACCAATATAGCGAACGGGAGCTATAACCATTCGCAGATCGCTTCCTTCATCTCTGTGTACCTGATGCGCTGCATTACGGTAGAGGAGCTTTCCGGTTTCCGGGAAGCCCTGCTGGAGCTGTGCATTCCGGTGGACCTGTCGGGGTATGATACCGTTGATTTGTGCGGGACCGGTGGGGACGGGAAAGACACCTTTAATATTTCCACAGCTACCTCCTTCGTGGTTGCCGGAGCAGGGGCCAGGGTCGCCAAACACGGCAATTACGGGGTTTCCTCCGCCTGCGGTTCATCCAACCTGATGGAATATGCAGGCTATAAATTCTCGAACGATGAGGCGAAACTCAAAAAAGAGATTGAGGAAGCCGGGATCTGCTTTCTGCATGCCCCCCTGTTTAATCCGGCAATGAAGAACGTGGCACCCGTAAGAAGGGAGCTGGGGATGAAAACTTTTTTTAATATGCTGGGACCAATGGTCAATCCGAGTTTCCCTGCAAGACAGATGGTGGGTGTCTATAGCCTTGAACTGGCAAGACTGTATGCATATCTCTATCAGACAACGGATAAGCATTATGCAATCATTCACAGCCTGGACGGGTATGATGAAGTCTCCCTGACAGGCCCCTTCAAGGTGATCACACGCGAGCTTGACCGTGTATACCAGCCGTCAGATATGAACTTCCCTGTATATGAACCCGGAGAACTGAGCGGCGGTGGAAGCGTTGATGAGGCCATGAAAATCTTTATCGACGTTCTAGAGAACGATGCCGTACCCGCGCAGAAGGATGTCGTGCTTGCCAACACGGCACTGGCATTGCAGACCTGCTACCCGGATACCGGCCTGGAAGAATGTCTTGATAAGGCAAGGGAATCGATTGAAAGCGGGGCGGCCATGAGATCCTTCAAAACCCTTATGGATATTAATAAATAACCGGCCCGGTGATCAATAACAGCAAATGAGCAATATCCTGGATAGCATCATCGAAAACAAGAGGCTGGAGGTCCGCCAGAAGAAGGCTGAGACGGGGACTGAAAAACTGGAGGGAAGTCCCATGTTCAGCAGGGATACAGTATCTCTTAAAGAACGCCTTCTGCAAGATACTTCCTGTTGCATTATAGCGGAATTCAAACGGATGTCACCCTCCGCAGGCTGGCTTATGCGAAACGCAGATCCTTCCCTGATAAGCCAGGGGTATGTTCATGCAGGGGCGGCAGCCCTGTCCGTGCTTACCGACCGGAAATATTTCGCCGGGAGCATCGAAGACCTGGTCAGGGTACGGGAAACGAATCAATGTCCGGTACTGAGAAAAGATTTCATGATCGATGAATACCAGATACTGGAAGCCAGAGCGGCGGGAGCCGATGCGGTCCTTCTGATTGCTTCCGTCCTGGGGAAGAAAACCACCGGGGAACTGGCAAGGTTGGCGCATTCCGTGGGACTGGAGGTGCTTCTCGAAGTCCATGAACCCCCGGAGCTCGAATGCCTGAATGAATGGATCGATATAGTGGGAGTTAACAACCGGGACCTGAAAAAAATGGAAACCGACGTAAATACCTCTATAGATATGGGGGGACTCATACCCGGGGAGTTCATGAAGATCTCCGAAAGCGGGATACATGATCCGGAGACGATTATTTTCCTCAAAGAATTGGGATACAGTGGATTCCTGATAGGGGAATATTTTATGAAGCAGGAAAATCCGGCCGGGGCATGCCGCAGGTTAATTGAAAAATGCAGGAAGGAGAAGACCCATGGAAAATAAACAGAGTATGAAAGGCAGGCTGAAAATTAAAATATGCGGAATGAGGGACCCGGGGAATATCAGGGACATCTCCCTGCTGCTCCCCGATTATATGGGCTTCATTTATTATCCCCGTTCCAGGCGCTATGCAGAAGATCTCATCCCGGAAGACATAGCCGGTCTGCCGGGTGAAATCAGGAAGACAGGGGTGTTTGTGGACCATCCAGCGGAGGAGGTATCCGGAATCTGCAGGAGGATGGGCTTCGGGTGCGTACAGCTGCACGGCGGGGAATCCCCGGATCTCTGCAGGTCATTGAAGGAACAGGGACTGGAAGTGATCAAGGCTTTTCAGATCGGGCCGAATAGCGGGTTCCAGGGAATGGAAAATTATGCGGATGCCTGTGATCTTTTCCTGATGGATACGGCTGGATTCGGTTTCGGGGGAACAGGTAAGAAATTTGACTGGAGACGCCTGGAAAATTATCAGCTGGACTGGCCTTTTATACTGAGCGGGGGCATTACTCCCCCGGACGCGAAACAGATCCTGGAGATCAGGCATCCCCGCTTGTTCGGGATCGACCTTAACAGCGGATTCGAAACTGCTCCCGCAATAAAGAACCGGGACGTACTTGAAGGTTTTATTCAGAAGATCAGAAATGGCTGAAACAATAGGAATAGACAGTGATGCCGGCCGGAGCGGACAGGCATCGGATAAATATGGATTCAGATGAAATACAAGGTAAGCACAAAAGGTTATTACGGTGATTTCGGGGGAGCCTTTATCCCTGAAATGCTGTATGCCAATGTCGAGGAGCTGGGATCCAGATACCTGGAGATCCTCGAAAGCGAATCATTCAGGAAGGAGTTCAAGGGACTGCTGAGGGATTATGCCGGGAGGCCGACCCCCCTGTTTTATGCCGCCAGGATATCGGAGAAATACGGGACGCGCATATACCTTAAAAGGGAAGACCTGAACCATACCGGTTCCCATAAGATCAACAATACCATCGGCCAGATACTGATGGCAAGGCTTCTCGGGAAAAGAAGGATCATCGCCGAAACCGGGGCCGGGCAGCACGGCGTGGCAACCGCTACGGTATGCGCGCTGACGGGCATGGAGTGTATCGTATACATGGGGGCCCTGGATGTGGAAAGGCAGCAGCCGAATGTTCTGAAGATGAAAATGCTGGGGGCAGAGGTCATCCCCGTTCACAGCGGGAACAAAACCCTCAAGGATGCAACGAATGAGGCTATAAGGGACTGGATCAATCATCCGGAGGAAACACATTATATCATCGGCTCTGTCGTGGGACCGCATCCATACCCCGACCTGGTCAGCCGCCTGCAGTCCGTGATCTCAGAAGAGATGAAATGGCAGCTCGCCGATCAGACAGGAAAAGATAGCCCGGATTGCATCATCGCCTGTGTCGGCGGCGGCAGTAATGCCATGGGGGCATTTTACCATTATCTCCCGGATGAATCCGTCAGGATGATCGGGGTGGAAGCCGCCGGGAAAGGCATCAACACAGGCGAAACCGCGGCAACACTTACCTGCGGAAGACCCGGGATCATTCACGGGGCGTATACCATGCTGATGCAGGACGATGACGGCCAGATCACGGAACCGTATTCTGTTTCTGCGGGACTCGATTACCCGGGTATCGGTCCTGTTCATGCCTATCTCCAGGCATCCGGCAGGGTCAGCTATCTTTCCGTCACGGACGGGGAGGCTCTGAAGGCTGCGATGGAACTTACACGGATGGAAGGGATCATCCCCGCCCTGGAAACGGCGCATGCCCTGGCAGTTCTGGGAAAGATAAGCTGGAACGCGAAGGATGTGGTGGTAGTGAATCTGTCAGGCCGCGGCGAAAAGGATATGGAAACCTATGTAAAAGCCTTCTCCGATGAACAGGATTGACACATTATTCAAAACCAAACCTTCCGGGATCCTTTCTGTGTATATAACAGCCGGTTATCCCGCGCTTGATGACACGACAGCCGTAATTCACGAACTGGCGGGAAGCGGGGCGGACCTTATCGAGATCGGCATGCCGTTCTCGGATCCACTGGCAGACGGGCCGGTGCTTCAGGCCTGCAACCAGAAAGCCCTGGATAACGGGATGAGCCTGGAAATCCTTTTCAGCCAGATCGCCGGTATCCGGAAAACGGTTGATATACCGCTGATCCTGATGGGCTACCTGAATCCCGTGCTGAATTTCGGATTTGAGCAATTTTGCCGGAGGGCCTCAGATACCGGAGTGGACGGGATGATCCTGCCGGATCTCCCGGTGGATGAATACGAAACCGGATACATGGAGATCTGCCGGGAATACGGACTTCACATGATCTTCCTGATCACTCCCCAGACCGGTGATGAGAGGATCCGCAGGATCGCATCGCTCAGCAGTGGATTCATATACATGGTCTCAGCGGCGTCAACAACAGGCGCAAAGGAAGGATTCCGGCCCGAACAGATCGCTTATTTCAAACGGATATCGGAAATGCAGCTTCCGCTTCCGCGGCTGATAGGCTTCGGCATCTCTTCGGCCGGGACTTTTAAAGAGGCCTGCCGGTACGCAAACGGGGCCATTATCGGCAGTGCCTTTATGAACAGCCTTTCCGGAAAGGGTAATCTCAGCGGGAAGGTATCCGGGTTTATTACCAGCGTCTCAGGTTGATGGTGCGGCTTTCTTCACCGACTGTCACCGTCGCAATTGCATCGCATTCCCCGTCTCCATAGTCGAGTATTGCATCCGGCCTTCCTTCGGCGGATATCAGGACCGTTCCCCGGGTGATAAACCGGCAGCCGATCTCTTTCCACAGGGGACTGCTGATCTCTCTTGTAAAAGCAACACCATTGCGGTTGATGCCCGTCGCGATCCCTTCAATATACCATATATCGTCGCGGGTATCCCATTTTGATTCCTCCCCTTCCACGAAAGTGCGGGTACGGTTGACCTGCCTGGTGATCACGATATCATCGGGGGTGGTGACTTTCCCGCTGTCAAGCACAACGGAAAAATGGACTTTTCCTTCGTATTCGCCTTCCATGTGGCGGCCTTCGTTGGTAACGGTTCGGACCCCCTCGATCCTGTGATCATTGACGTAGAAATCCTCGAGTGTCACAATCCTCATGGATCCTTCCATCCACATGGGACCGGAAACGGTGATGATGATCTTCCCTTTCCTGGTCCTTTTTCCCGTGGTACATCCCTCACCGTAATCAACGGTGACCAGCCTCGGCCAGAATGTTCCTTCGGGCTGCTCCACCGTGATGACCTTACAGGTTTCAAATTCTTCAATGCCGGATTTCAGTCCCGGGAGCTCATATCCCACCATATCCATGGTGTTCATCACGGCATCCACTTCGGAAAACACATCATCGAATGCCATGTCCATGATGGCATCGTCTTCTGCCGTTGCAATATCAATCGTTTCAACGGTTTTGCTCTTTTCGCAGGAGACCATGGTGATCATTGCCATAAGGACAACTGCCAGTGCTGAGATAATATTCTTTGTTTTCATGATCTAAAAATTAAAATTAAGGATTATTTTGTTTTGTTCAGTCTATCTTTTACACACGGCATATCATCTTTACCCCTATCCCCGGAAGATATTTCTGAAAAATTCACATCTTTGCCTCCCTGTACAGTGAAATCACAATGGAGAAAACAAAGACAGGCGTATATCTCAGTGTAATCGGGGCCATGGTCATGTGGAGCATGACCTTCGTGTGGTTCAAGATCGTTAACGAAGCTTATCCCCCCTTCGCCATTGTTTTCCTGAGATTACTGATTTCATGCCTCATTATGGCAGGGATAGCAGTATTTTTTCCAGTTCTCCAGAAGCTGCAGCGACGCGATTTGCCACGGTTCCTTCTTCTGGCATTCATTTATCCCTGTATATATTTCATTGCCGAAAGCATTGGCCTTACAATGATCCATGCTTCCCAGGCAGCAGTGATCATTTCAACGATCCCCCTTTTCGTGCCTGTTGGGGCTTACCTGCTTCTGAATGAAAGGGTTACCCTGCTGAATATTCTTGGCATACTGATCTCATTCATCGGGGTTCTTATCGTAGTGATGAACCGTGATTTTTCTCTGAATGCAGAACCGGCGGGACTCCTGCTGATGCTTCTTGCTGTGCTTTGTGCGGTTGGCTATACGCTCATGGTGAAAAAACTGACCGAACGATACACCGCCTACAGCATTACAACCTACCAGAACATTTTCGGGACCCTGATGTTCCTTCCCCTGTTCCTCGTATTCGACCTGCATGAATTTTTAGCAGCGGAACACTCTTTAAGGGCCATTCTGAACCTCGGGTACCTGGCTGTTTTCGGATCATCAATCGCGTTTATCCTTTTCAATTACAGCATTAAGACCATAGGCGCCACCCGGACCGAGACCTTCACAAACCTGATCCCGGTGCTGACGGCCGTTTTTGCCTGGTACATGCTCGGGGAGGAACTGGGACTGAAAAAGATCATTGGGATCGGGGTTGTTCTCGGGGGACTCTTCCTCTCGCAGATGAAGTCCCGCAAGAAACCCTATGAACACCTGGCCGCCCCGTAAAAAATAAAATGTCGTTTTTAACGTTTTAATTTCTAAATTCCCTGCATGTACAGGATCACCGGTCTTGCATCCCTTATTCTAATCCTCGGCCTTGCCAGTCCCGCGTCGGGACAGCTGGGGGGGAATTCCACCTATGCTTTTCTGAACCTTACCCATTCCGCACGGGTTGCCTCACTTGGAGGCAAAGCCGTAAGTATCCCGGATGATGACCTGAATATGCCGTATCACAATCCTTCCAGCCTTCATGAAGGGATGTCCAATCACCTGGTGCTTAATTATGTGAATTATTTTGCCGACATAAATTTCGGTTATGCTTCCTATGCAAGGCATTTTGAGAAGGCCGGGGATTTTGCCGTGGGACTGAATTATATCAATTACGGCAAGTTCATCGGGGCAGACAGGGTAGGGAATATAACCGGGGAGTTCAGGGCTGCTGAATACTCCCTGAACATGATATATTCAAGGGCGCTGGACAGCCTGTTCAGGATAGGGGTTAACCTGAAACCGGTGTATTCGGCTCTCGAATCATACCATTCATTCGGCCTTCTGGCAGATATCGGCCTGACCTATACCGGGAGGGATAAACTTTTTTCAGCGGGACTGGTATTGCGGAACGCCGGGTTTCAGTTGAAACCATATTACGAGGGACACCGGGAGCCCGTACCTTTCGAGATCCTGTTCGGGGTCTCCCAGAAACTCAGGCATGCTCCCTTCCGTTTCTCTCTGGTTGCACATAATCTCCAGAAACCGGATCTCAGCTATGAGGATCCTTCTTCGGGACCTGAAGATTTTGATCCCATCACGGGTGAACCACTGCCTGAGAATAAGTGGGAAAAGCTAGCGGATAACGTAATGCGCCACCTGATTGTAGGGGTGGAATTTTCTCCCCTTGAGAATTTTTACCTGAGGGCCGGGTATAATTACCAGAGAAGGCAGGAGCTGAAGATCTCTACCCGGACTGCCATGGTGGGCTTTTCCTGGGGTTTCGGCATCCGCATATCGAAATTCCATCTTAGCTATGGCAGGGCAAGCTATCACCTTGCAGGAGCCTCGAACCACTTCTCCCTGTCTACTGATCTTTCCTCGTTTTCATCCGGGAAGAACTAAAACATCCTTCCATATGAATTTACCCGGATGAAAGGTCCGCCGAAAACCTTTACCTGAACGTGAATCACTCATCCCCACCTGCGCCCGGCAGAATTTCGTAAATTAGCATCCTTAATACGGGAAAGGAATGAAGAAAACATCT
>CBFDEE010000055.1:0-10535 GCA_965603745.1 uncultured Bacteroides sp.
AACAGGAAGGAACCTACCCTCTGCCTGAAGCCCAGGTGGACCGCTTCATGCTGAAGGTGATCATAGATTATCCCAGCAGGGATGAAGAACAGCTCATCGTCAGGGAAAATATTGCGGAGGTGTTCCCGAATGCCGAGAAAGTTGTGAAACCCGCCGATATTCTCAGGGCAAGCAGAGTGGTGAAGGAAGTGTACATGGACGAAAAAATAGAAAAATACATCCTGGATATAGTGTTCTCCACCCGCTTTCCCGAAAAGCACGGCCTGGACAAGTATACCCATATGATACAGTACGGGGGCTCTCCCAGGGCAAGCATAAACCTGTCCATGGGGGCCAAGGCATATGCATTTATCAAGAGACGGGGCTATGTGATACCGGAGGATGTCAGGGCCGTATGCCACGATGTATTAAGGCACCGTATCGGGCTGACTTACGAAGCCGAAGCCGAGAATATCACGACGGTTGACATTATCAATGATATTTTAAATACGGTTGAAGTACCGTAGACTGGAGAATCAGATATGAAGTGGCTGCCCTGCATATTGATCATGATAATCCTGGCCATACCTGTCCGGGCAGGGGGACAGCACTTCATAGGCGTGCATAAGTCCGACGTGAAGAAAATGATGAAGGAGAGTTGGAAAGAGCTTTACATTGATGATTCATCACGGAATCCGGTATACAATATGGTCAAGTATATTGATAAGCTCGGCAACCAGACCCTGATCTATTTCTTCTCCGAAGAGGATACATGCCTGTATTCAAAATGGATGTGCGATTATTCCATGCTGAACAAGGTCGTATCGGGATTGAATGAAAAATATGAATCCACCGCCGAGGACAGCTGGCATTATACCCATGACGGACTCAGATACCGGATTACCCTGACGGCAGGGGACTGGTTTTTTACCATTACCACAAAACCCGAAGTAAAAGAATAAGATCATAGACAGAGGTGGAAGCAACAGAACTGCTTAAGAGAGTCAGGAAGATTGAGATCAAGACCAGGGGACTGTCAAAGAATATTTTCGCCGGGGAGTATCACTCTGCCTTCAAGGGCCGCGGAATGGCTTTCTCAGAGGTAAGGGAATACCAGTACGGCGACGATATCCGGAGCATCGACTGGAACGTTACGGCAAGGTTCAACCATCCGTATATAAAGATCTTTGAGGAAGAACGTGAACTTACCGTGATCCTGCTGATAGATGTCAGCGGGTCCCGCGACTTTGGCACCCGTACACAGCTGAAAAAGAACATGATCACGGAAATTGCGGCCGTACTTTCATTTTCCGCCATCCAGAACAACGATAAGATCGGGGTGATCCTGTTCAGCGATCGTGTGGAGAAATTCATTCCTCCGAAGAAGGGCAGGCAGCATATCCTCAGGATCATCAGGGAGCTGATCAATTACAAACCACAAAGCCAGGGTACGGATATTTCCGAGGGACTCAGGTATTTCACAAACGCGATCAAGAAGCGAAGCACGGCCTTCCTGATCTCTGATTTTATGGATGATAATTACGAGGAAGCCCTGCGGATTGCCAATAAAAGACATGACCTGATCGCTTTAAATATATACGACTTCAGGGAAACCGAACTGCCGCAAGCCGGACTGATAAGACTAAAGGATGCCGAAACAGGCAGGACCATATGGGTCGACACCGGCAGCAGGCGGACCAGGGAAATGTATGCCGACTTCCGGAAACGGGAGACTGAGAAATTCAGGGACATAATGCTGCGCACCGGGCTTGATTCGGCAAGCCTCCGCACGGATGAAGATTATGTCAGGCCCCTGATGAACCTTTTTAAGAGAAGATAGAAATGAAAGGCACCGGAATAAGATCTGTATTATCGGCATTCGTGATCCTGTTTGCGCTCAGTCCGCAGATAAGGGCTCAGTACATCGAGGTACTGGCCGAATTCGATACCAACCAGATACGGATCGGGGAGCCATTCCACCTTAACATACGGGTACACCAGCCTGAAGGCATCCTGGTTGACTTTCCGGGCATAGCGGATACACTGGTTGATAAGATTGAAGTAATGAAGGACTGGCCTGCGGATACGTCAGACCTGAACGGGGATCTTGAAATTCTTAAACGATACCGCCTGACCTCCTTTGATTCAGGCCTCTACGTGATACCTCCACTGAAATTCCGGTTTCATTCCGAGCTGTGGACGGACAGCCTGGAATCGAACCGTCTGTTCCTGTATGTGCATACCGTCCCTGTCGACAGTACCATTTACGATGTGAAGTCACCACTGCATATGCCGCTTGCCTTCCTCGAGGTTTTTCCTTTTGTCCTTGGAGGGATCGTAGTACTTGGAGCCCTTGGTTTTCTGTTCTGGTACCTGAGGAGGAGGAAAAAGAACAAACCCCTGTTCGGTCCCCCAAAACCCGAGGATCCCGCTCATGTCATTGCATTCAGGGAACTGCGGGAGCTCAGGGATGAGAAACTCTGGCAGAAGAGCGAGTTTAAAAAATACTATACACGCCTGACGGAGATCGTGCGACGCTATATGGAGCGCCGTTACGGAATCCCGGCAATGGAGATGACAAGCTATGAGATCATGGAAGAATGGAACAGGTCGGGAGAGAACATTGAGGAACTTGGCGGCAAACTGAAACTTCTGCTGAACCTGGCTGACCTGGTAAAATTCGCCAAACAGAAACCCGTTGCCTCCGAGAACGAGGAGAATATGGAACGAGCGTATGATTTTGTTGAACGGACCAAATGGGTCAAACCTGAAACCTTAGAAGAATGATGAGCGGAATAACATTTGCTAACCCGGGACTGCTGTACTTTTTGTTTCTACTGGTACCGCTTCTGGGATGGTATATCTGGAAGGAGAGGAGTGCTTTTGCCGAGATCAGGTTTTCGAGCATCCGGGCATTCGAGGAGCAGGGTGCAGGTATCCGGCCGATTCTGAGGTATCTGATTTTTGCGCTGAGAATGGCCGTCATTGCACTGGTGATCCTGGTGCTCGCCCGCCCGCAATCCACCAACCGCTGGCAGAACGTCAGCACGGAAGGGATTGATATAATGATTGCCCTGGATATTTCGAGCAGCATGCTGGCCCAGGATCTCAGGCCGAACCGCCTGGAGGCCTCCAAGAATGTTGCCATCGAGTTTGTATCCGGCAGGGAAACCGACAGGATGGGGCTTGTTGTCTACAGCGGAGAGAGTTTCACCCAGTGTCCCCTTACCTCCGATCACGCGGTCCTCATTAACCTGTTCAAGGATATTGAAAGCGGGATGATCGAGGACGGGACAGCCATTGGCATGGGACTGGCCAATGCTGTCACCCGCCTGAAAGACAGTAAAGCCATGAGCAAGGTGATAATCCTGCTTACCGACGGGGTGAATAACCGCGGGGCCATTGCCCCCCTGACCGCTGCCGAGATAGCAAAAACCTTCGGTATCCGGGTTTATACAATAGGTGTGGGCACACGGGGAATGGCACCTGTGCCCGTCCAGACCCCTTACGGAACACGCTACCAGAATGCAAAGGTCGAGATCGATGAGGAAACACTGAAACAGATCGCAGGTGCAACCGACGGAAGGTATTTCAGGGCCACCGATAATGAAAAACTAAGGGAGATCTATCGCGAGATCGATCAGATGGAGAAATCGAAGATCGATGTAAAGGAATACAGCAAGAAAGAAGAGGAATATATGCGCTTCGGTTTGCTGGCAACGATCCTTTTCATGATTGAAATACTTTTAAGATACCTGGTATTCAGGAATATACCATAGAAATCACATGTTTAGATTTGCCAATATAGAATACCTTTACCTGCTGATACTGATACCTGTCCTGGTATTTGTATTCATGATCGTATTCAACGGCCGGAAGAAGGCTTTAAAGCGTTTCGGTGAGACGGATGTTATCGGTGCGTTGATGCCGGACATCTCATTCTCCCGCCCGGTGCTCAAATCAGTCCTTGTCCTGCTCGCTCTTGCCACTCTGGTGTTTGGCATCTCCAGGCCTCAGTTCGGATCTAAGCTCAGGGAGATCAAGCGTGAAGGGGTGGAGATAATCATTGCCCTTGATGTGTCGAACAGCATGATGGCCGAGGATATCAAGCCCAACCGCCTGGAAAGGGCCAAGCAGGCCATCGCCAGGCTTGTTGACCGGCTCGTGAACGATAAGATCGGGCTGATTGTTTTTGCAGGGGACGCGTATACCCAGATTCCCATAACGACCGATTATGTTTCCGCCAAGCTTTTCCTGAATACCATAAGCACGGATATCGTCCCCAGGCAGGGAACCGCCATAGGCTCGGCCATTGAGCTGGGAATGAAATCATTCACCCAGCAGGAGGAAACAAGCAAGGCCCTGATCATAATAACGGATGGAGAAAATCATGAGGACGATGCCCTGGAGATGGCCAGGCAGGCTGCTGAAAAAGGGATTACCATACATACCATCGGTATCGGGCTGCCTCAGGGAGCTCCTATCCCGGTGTATTCAGGGGGACAGAAAAGCTACCGGCAGGACCGGCAGGGACAGACGGTGATCTCAAAACTGAATGAAACCATGCTCAGGGATATTGCCGGGGCCGGGGAGGGAATTTATATTAGGTCGACGGATACCCGCGTGGGACTGGACAAGCTGTTCGACGAAATAAATAAGATGGAAAAGCAGGAAATGGAATCGAAGATATACTCCGATTACGATGAAAGATTCCAGTATGTTTTCGGACTCGGACTTTTCATCATGTTACTTGAATTCCTGGTACTTGAACGCAGGAACCGCTGGCTGAGCAAAATAAATCTATTCGAAAAGGAATGATAAACAGGATTTTAATACTGTCCGGGTTTATCCTCTGCATTTCTGCCTCTGTACTGGGGCAGGCGGAAAGGAAATACATCCGGCAGGGCAACAGGGAATATAAGGAGGAGAAATACGATGAATCAGAGATCCTCTACAGGAGGGCACTTGAAAACGACGATGAATCCTATGCGGGGGAGTTTAATCTCGGGGATGCCCTGTATAAGCAGGAACAGTATGAGGACGCCGCACGCAGTTTCAAGGAATTGGCCGAAAAAATGAATGATCCCGTGAAACTCGGCCACCTGTACCACAACCTGGGGAATTCATTGCTGCAGGCCAAGCAGTTGGAAGCCTCCATTGAGGCGTATAAGAATGCCCTGCGGAACAATCCCATGGATGATGAGACCAGGCATAACCTGGCTTTTGCCCAGAGCCTGCTTCAGCAACAACAGCAGCAGCAACAGCAAAAGCAGGATCAGAACCAGGATCAGGACCAGAACCAGGATCAGGTCCAGCAGGACCTGCAGGACCAGCAGGACCAGGATCAACAGGACCAGGACCAGCAGGATCAACAGGACCAGGAGCAGCAACAGCAGCAGCAACAGATATCGCGTGAAGATGCCGAACGCATGCTGCAGGCCCTACAGGAGAATGAACAGGAGCTGCAGGAAAAACTTCAGAAGCAAAAAGCCCGGGCCCAGAGGGTCAGGGTGCTTAAAGACTGGTAAATGATCAGGACACTTACCATATTACTGGTTCTTTTCGGTGGACTAAGTCCCGGAACACTCATCACCGGTCTGCTCAGCCCCGGTTTACCCGGTTCCGGTTTATCCAGCCTCGGAGCACAGGATGTTCAGCTTACTGCCGATGCCCCCAGGGTGGTCCGGGTAGGCGAGCAGTTCCGCCTCAGCTATGTGGTTAATGCACGTCCATCTTCTTTCAGCCAGCCCGAGATCAGCGATTTCTACATAATCAGCGGTCCCAACCAGAGTACAAGTTCAAGCATCCAGATCATCAACGGAAGGCGGACATCCAGTTACACGATAACCTATACCTTTTACCTGCAGGCAACAGGCGCAGGGAAGTTTACCATTCCGCCTGCAAAGGTCGTGGTTGAAAAGAAAGAATATACTTCCGGAGCCGTAGAGGTCGAAGTTGTCGGCGGGGAAGGAGCCACCCAGTCCGGTTCCACAGCAACACAGGAAGGAGGTACAGGAACACAGCAGGCGCAGGATCCCGATCTCTCTGAAGAGCTGTTCGTCAGGCTGATCATAGATAAGAAAAACATATACCGGGGAGAACCGGTCATTGCGACGATCAAGCTGTATACAAGGCTCCAGATTGCAGGATTCGGGGAGAGCGAGATGCCTGACTTTGCCGGCTTCTGGACCGAGGAGATCGAAGCGCCAACACAACTGAACCTTGTACGTGAAAATGTGGGCGGAAGGATATACAATTCGGCAATGATCCGGAAAGTCATACTATTTCCGCAGAAATCCGGGGAGCTCACCATTTCTCCATTCAGGCTGGAAACTTACGTACGCCAGCAGGTGAGCAGGCCGCGAAGCCCCTTCGATGATTTTTTCGGTTCCAATTACACCAATGTAATGAAACCGCTCGCTTCCAGGCCCGTGAAAATTACAGTCAGGGATCTGCCGGAGGGAGCCCCCGGGGGATTCTCGGGTGCTGTAGGGAAACTCGCTGTTAAGGCTGAAATTGACAAGACCGAGGCTCTGACAAACGATGCCATTACCTATAAGCTAAGCATAAGTGGTACCGGGAACGTTCAATTGCTCGACGTACCCCATATAAATTTCCCGCCGGACTTTGAAACCTACGATCCTAAAGTCCGGACCAATACCGATAATTCGGACAGGGGCCAGAGCGGCAGTAAGACATTTGAATACCTGCTCATTCCCAGGCATGCGGGAAAATTCAGAATTGCTCCGGTTTCTTTCAGTTATTTTGACCTGCAGTCCGGCCGGTATAAAACCGTATCCACCCCGGAATTCAACCTTACCATCGGCAAGAGCAGCGAGGAAGAGACCGTCGGGGTCATTGCCGGCCGCACCAAGGAAGATCTGAGGATTATCGGGCAGGACATCCTTTTTATCAAGGACGAGGATTTCCGGCTCCACAGGATAGGGCAGGCTTTTTACGGATCCACGGAATTTGTCCTGGTCTATCTAGTATCGCTCGCTTTGTTTCTTCTGATCCTGTTTATACGGAGAAAACGGATCAGAAGGATGCAGAACGTTGAACTGGTCAGGAACCGCAGGGCAAGCAGGGAAGCGAGCAAACGGCTTAAGCAGGCCGCAGGACACCTGAAGCAGAAAGAAACGGAGGCGTTTTATGAAGCAGTCCTGAAGGCGCTGTCGGGATATCTTGTGGACAAACTTAATATCCAGCTTGCGGAGATGTCGAAGGAGAGGGCGCGTGAGGGACTTGAGGGCTATAATATTGCGGAAGACCTCATTGCGGAATACTTTGAACTGGCTGATACCTGTGAAATGGCCAGGTACGCGCCTACTTCCGCAGAGGGAAAGGCGGAAGAGGTTTATTCCCGGAGTATCAGGGTTATTGGAAAAATTGAACAAAACCTCAGATGATGAAAGGCCTGGGAATTATCATAATGGAATATTTATCAGGAATCAGTGTGACGAGGCGGACTGAGAGCAATCTTTACAGGCCGGCTAAGATAAATATGAATTGCCTGAGCGGTATTAGCCTGAAGAGGTTGGCAGGAATTATTGCGGCTTTATTGCTCTTTCACATGGCGGTGGAGGCGAGGGATTTCAGCGAGCTTTTAAAACAGGGTAACGAGCAATACCTGGCCGGGGAATATGAGCTAGCAGCGGAAACTTACAAATCCATCGTCGACTCGGGGTATGCTTCCGCGGAATTATATTATAACCTGGGCAATGCATATTATAAGTCTCACAATATAACCATGGCCCTGGTAAATTACGAAAGAGCCCATATCCTGGATCCGCGGGACGAAGATATACAGCATAACCTGGAGGTTGCCCGTGAATTTGTGGTTGACAGGATCGAGGTACTGCCCGAGTTTTTCCTGAGGAGGGCCTATGTGGACTTCGTAAAATTTTTTGATGCTGATATATGGGCGGCGATGAGCCTGTCGGCATTTATACTGTCTCTTATCCTGTTCCTGGCCTATTTCTTCTCGAAGGGGATCGGCCTCAGGAAGATCACATTCTGGTCCGCCATCCTGTTCATTATCCTGTCCCTTTCCACCCTGATGTTCGCCTCCCATCAGAACAGGTTGATCACAAAGCATAAGCAGGCCCTGATCCTGACACCATCCGTTGCGATTAAAAGCTCACCGGATGAGAACAGCGGCACAGACCTTTTCCTCCTGCATGAGGGCACCAGGGTACGGGTTGAAGACGAACTCGGCGAATGGAGGGAAGTGGTCCTCAGTGACGGCAACCGCGGCTGGCTGAAACAATCCGACCTGATCCGGCTCTGAACCAGACCCTTATTGGGCTCCAACCAGGCCCTTACCAGGATCTAACCAGATCCTTACCGGGATCTAACCAGATTCTTACCGGACTTCAACTATAATCTTCCCTGGCATCCCTCCGCTTCCCGCTTTCCTGTCTCACAGGCATGAATTCCATAGATATTTTCTTTGATTTCATTTTGAAGGTCAAGGTTAAATCCTGAACAGATTACACTATATTTATATGATCAATTGTGATTTTCAGATAAATATTCAGGGTCATTCTTAAAGGGGGGAGACTGCTTATTCACAGTCTGTATTTAGGTTTATTATTAAGCTTATAATAAAGTAATAAGACGATGAACATGAAATTATCCAGAATCAGATCTTATGTGTTCGCAGCAATATGCACGATGTTGCCTGTTGCGGTCCCGGTTTATTCACAGGCATTTACCGATATCGAGGCCTCTTTAAGGGAGGTCTATTTGTGTTCACTCGATTGGGGCGATTACGACAACGATGGGGACCTTGACCTGGTCCTGACAGGCAGAAGAAGTGGATCATACTACAGTGACAGCGAAATTTACCGGAATGATTCGGGAGAATTCACCGACGCCGGGTATTATTTAACCGGCGTTTCCAGTGGTTGTGCCATATGGGGTGATTATGATAATGATGGGGATCTGGATATTCTATTGACAGGATATGCTTCTTCTGAAAGGGTGGCAAAGATTTATGTAAACGATGATGGCAGTTTCAACGAAACTGATGTTGGATTAGGAAGTATAGCTTCAAGTAATTGCTCCTGGGATGATTTTGATAATGACGGGGACCTGGATATCCTGATATCCGGATATAACTCCGATTATATAACAGAGATTTATATAAATGATGATGGGAACTATGTACCTTATGATTCAAATCTTCCGCAGCTTGAATATGCTTATACAAGCTGGGAAGACTTAGACAGAGATGGGGACCTGGATATATTGTTGTCAGGCAAATCTGGCTATAATCAGTATGTTGTCAAAATATACATCAATGAACATGGCAGTTTTACTGAAGTGGAGGTTGATTTACCGGAAATACTGATCGATCACGCTGATTGGGCTGATTTTGATAATGACGGGGATCCTGACTTATTACTGGCAGGAAGCATTTATGAAAATGACAGTTTAATTTTTATTGAAATAATCGATGTCGGCAGCGATGGACAGTCATACTGGGGAGATTACGATAACGATGGTGACCTGGATGTATTGTCGGTGGACAGGTTGCAATCAACCATCTTTGAAAACCAGGATAATGTTTTTATTGAAACCGGAATAGAGTTTGAGAGTGTTAATTATGGCGATGCAAGGTGGGGCGATTATGATGCAGATGGTGACCTGGATATTGTTATCGCCGGGGAAGTCGGTTACAGCACATCGAAGACTACAATTTACAGGAATGATACGGCATCATCCAATTCAATTCCGTCTGTCCCCGGAAATCTGGACGCTGACACATTAAATTCGACCGTGCATCTGAGCTGGGATCGTGCAAGTGATAACGAAACACCGGTGAATTCATTAAGCTATAATGTATACATAGGTACCTCTGCGGGGACTGAAAACATAGTCTCCTCAATGTCGGATATCGGAGATGGATACAGAAGAATTGTGAAGTGCGGAAATGCTTATCTCGATACAAATAAAACAATAAGGGGCCTGCCCGACGGTAAGTATTACTGGAGCGTTCAGTCAGTTGACCATAATTTTGCCGGTTCCGGATTTGCAGCGGAAGAATCTTTTACCATATTAAGTGAAGAGCCCGATGATCCTGTAACAGGCTTACAGCAGGATTCGATAAGTTCCCGTTATATAGGGATTGCCTGGGATAGAATAGAATGTGAGAATTATATCGTATTTGCCAGGATGGACAGCGGTGAAACCCAAATCCCGGTGAACAATATCAGCTATGATGCTTCCAGTGACTGGAATTCACTGGGAAGTCAGCTGGGAGCTTCTGAATTTTATTGTATTTATAATGGAAGCGATACCATTGCACATCTCTTTAATTTAACGCAATCAACGGAATACCAGTTCCTCGTATTCAGCTATAATGGAGCAAAGGGATATGAGAAATACAATAAAACCATTACATCTGAAAATAATATCGCTGAAACAACTTTATTTGAGCAGTTCTCAGAACTTATAGATCCACCCTTTGAAGATTTATCAGACAGCCATTGTGCCTGGGGTGATTATGACAATGACGGTGACATGGATCTTCTTATCTGCGGGGATAACGG
>CBFDEE010000056.1:0-10529 GCA_965603745.1 uncultured Bacteroides sp.
GATGGACCGGGGATTCAGCAGTCCTTCTATCGTTGCCGCAGAGACAAGCGGAGACATTCCATGGTACCGCAGGCCGCCTGCGTGTATCGGAGGCGGGATAAATTCATGGCCCAGTGAATACATGGCAAGCAGGGGAGTCATACAGGCCACGTCCCCGTGATCGTATGAGAAGGGTGCACGTGTCAGTGTGGGACAGGAAGCCGGCTCGACGGGAATGATGTCTATTTCGGCCCCGTTGATCTTATCGTAAACAAAGGGGAATGCCAGTCCCGCAAAATTACTGCCTCCCCCTGCGCAGCCGATTATGGTATCCGGCGTTTTCTCGCCGAAGATCTCCAGCTGTTTCTTGACCTCCTGCCCTATTATGGTCTGATGAAGCATGACATGGTTCAGTACAGAACCCAGGCTGTACCGGGATTTTCCGCTCTCATCGGTAACCGCCGCCTCGATGGCTTCCGAAATCGCGATTCCAAGGCTCCCCGGAGTATCCGGATCTTGTGCCAGGATTGCCTGACCGGCTTTTGTCTCATTGCTCGGGCTGGCTACGCAATTGGCTCCGTAGGAGGACATCAGCATCTTCCTGAAAGGCTTCTGGTCAAAGCTCACGCGAACCATAAATACCTTGCATTCGAGTCCCAGTATAGAGCAGGCAAATGCCAGGGCAGAACCCCATTGGCCCGCACCGGTCTCCGTAGTCAGCCTTTTAATGCCGAATTCCTTGTTATACCATGCCTGCGCGACGGCTGTATTGGGTTTGTGGCTTCCGGCCGGGGAAACTGATTCATTTTTATAATAAATCTTTGCCGGAGTACCCAGGGCTTTTTCAAGATGGTAAGCCCTGTGAAGAGGGGTCGGACGCCAGCGATACAGCAGTTCAAGCACTCCCTCGGGAATATCTATCCATCTTTCGGAACTGACTTCCTGTTCAATCAGGTTCATCGGGAATACCGGCGCCAGCATTTCCGGTGATATCGGGTTACCATCCGGTCCCAGCGGTGGCTGCAACGGCGTTGGCAGGTCGGCTGCCAGATTATACCATTGCTTCGGCATGTCTTTTTCAGATAGGAAAACTTTGAAATTCTTACTCATAGCATTTTGGTTTTTGGATACAAAAAGGGCACGTTGTAAACAACATGCCCTTCAATTAATAATAATATTTTACATATTGACTACAACTACTGTATTAAGCTACGCCAGCACCAGCGCCAGGTCCTGAATACAGTATTTGCAGTACATTTCATCATTTTCAGAATATGCAACTAAAATAGTAATTAAATCAATAAAGTCAAGCCTGTGTACGTATTTTTTTCAATTGCCGTATCTTTATAGTAAAATCCCCCGCCATGAAAAAGATGCTGTATATTGTTTTTGCACTGACGCTTGTTGCCTGTGAATCCACTGTCATATTCCTTGAGCCACAGCCCGAAGGTAAAAAAGACCTTCGAAGCTTCCCGGCCAGGTACCGGGGCATCTACATGGAAACCGGTGACAGCTCAATTTTTAAAATCATGGAAAACAGGATATTGGAAAGACACGAAGCAAGCATTGCAGAGTCAGTGGACCTGGTCCTGGAAGAAGGTGATGTTGAGCTGACTGATGACAGTATCCTGGTCAGGGATCTGGAACTCAGCTTCCCTGCCGAGTACCGGAATGATTCGGTATTTGCGAGGCTCCTGGTCTATGATACCGTTTTTGACATCAGCAGGGGAGAGATACTCCGGAAAATGGGACGGAACTATTTCCTTAACATGCCGGGAGACAGCCTTTGGAGGGTTATCAAACTTAGCTTCAAAGGATCTGCTGCCGTTTACCGCTGCGATATTGATCATGAGACGGAAATGGAAATATTTACCCGGCACTGCAATGTGGATATTGAAACCGACAAAGAAGGAAACCCCAGGAAGTACTACCTCTCTCCCACCCGGAAAGAATTGAAAAAACTGCTAAGGCTTGAGACCTTCACGGATACAACCCGCTACATACGGGTTGCTCAGGAGGAACTCAGGTAATCATGAATGGCTGCTGCAGCCTGCCGGCCTGAGTAGATTGCCGTTACGACGAGGCTTGCGCCGTTCCTTGAATCCCCGGCAGCAAATACCTTCTTATGGCTTGTGGTAAATTTGCTGTCTGTAACGATATTCCTGCGGGCATTCACCTTTAGCTTGAGCGCATCTATAATCCCTTCCTGGACGGGATGTACAAATCCCAGTGCAAGAAGCACAAGATCGGCCTCAATGGTTTCTCTTGTACCGGGTACTTCCTTCATCTGCATCAGGCCCTTGTCGTTCTTTGCCCATTCCACCCCGGTCAGTTCAAGGCCGGTTACTTGCTGCATTTCCCCCAGGAATTTCCGGGTTGAAAGGCTCCATTTGCGTTCACAGCCCTCCTCATGTGATGTGGTGGTCTTCAGTTTCCGGGGATTATACGGCCAGTTTGGATTTGCCTTACCCTCGAGTTCATCTGGCCGGGGCAGGATCTCGATCTGGGTGATGGATTTCGCGCCCTGCCTGACCGCAGTCCCTACACAGTCCGAACCGGTGTCTCCCCCGCCGAGTACTACTACGTTTTTATCTTTTGCGTTAATGAGATAATCATAGGGGATTTCGAGGCCCCTGTTGATCTTGTTCTGCTGCCTCAGGAAATCCATGGCATAATGGATCCCGTCGAGGTCCCTCCCCCTGATATCAAGATTGCGTGGTTCCTCTGCTCCGATTGCTATGCATACCGCATGGTACTGTTCGACGAGCTCGTTTACGTCCAGGTTCTTTCCGACCTCCATGCCTGTCCGGATCTCTATCCCTTCGGCCAGTAAGAGATCCAGCCTGCGGTCCACCACTTCCTTGTTCAGTTTGAAATCCGGGATGCCATAGCGTAGCAGTCCCCCGGCAGCATCTTCCTTCTCAAATACGGTTACCAGGTACCCTTCTCTGTTCAACTGGTCGGCGCATGCGAGTCCCGCGGGACCGGACCCGACAACCGCCACCTTCATGCCTGTTCTCAGCGGCTGGGCTCGTGGCCTGATATATCCCTCCCTGAAAGCCATTTCGGTAATGGCGGCCTCGTTTTCACGTATTGTTACGGGGGAGTTATCAATGGTCAGTACACAGGCGTCTTCGCATGGCGCGGGACAGATCCTGCCCGTAAACTCCGGGAAGTTGTTTGTGCTGTGAAGCACATCACTGGCCTTTTTCCAATCTCCCCTGTACAGAAGCTCGTTGAATTCGGGTATTATATTTATAACGGGACAGGCCCAGTGGCAGAAGGGTATCCCACAGTCCATGCAGCGTGAAGCCTGGAGCTTCCTGTCCTCGGAATTCAGGGTTTGCTCCACCTCCCCGTAATCATGTATCCGGTCCTGTAACGGCCGGTTGCCGGCCTCTTTTCTTTCTATTTTCAAAAACCCTTTCGGATCAGCCATTTTCGTAAGATATTATTCCTGGTGTTCCACATCCGTTTCCACTTCCTCTATCTTTTTCTTAAGGGCTTCCAGTTTTTCTTCCTCGAGTACCCTCTTATACTCATAGGGTATGATCTTCAGGAATTTCGGCAGGTAAGTTTCCCATTCATCCAGTATTACTTTTGCCCGCGCACTGCCGGTATACCTGTGATGTCTTTGCAGTAAATCCTGCAGATCTCGTATATCCTGCAGGTCTTCAACCAGGGAGATCTCTACCATGCCCATATTACAGTAATAGTCAAAGTTGCCTTCAATATCCAGCACATAGGCTATTCCCCCGCTCATTCCGGCGGCAAAATTCCTTCCTGTTTTTCCGAGAACAACGGTTCTTCCACCGGTCATATATTCGCAGCAATGGTCTCCCGAACCCTCAACGACTGCAACAGCACCTGAATTCCTGACACAGAACCGCTCCCCGGCAATACCGTTTACGAATATCTCCCCGCCGGTTGCCCCGTACAGGACCGTATTGCCGATGATCACATTGTCCTCCGGCTTGAATTTGGCATCTTTTGGGGCAACCACGATGATCCTGCCGCCGGACAGGCCCTTCCCAAGGTAATCGTTTGCATCCCCTTCCAGCCTGAAGGTAACCCCCTTTACCAGGAATGCACCGAAACTCTGACCTGCGG
Organism: uncultured Bacteroides sp.; assembly: GCA_965603745.1. Taxonomy (GTDB): domain Bacteria; phylum Bacteroidota; class Bacteroidia; order Bacteroidales; family SM23-62; genus SM23-62. The sequence goes on from CBFDEE010000056.1 coordinate 4,090, forward strand.
ACCCATTGAATCCCATGTGTATTGTATCCTCCGGTAGTCCCTCAAGACCGTACAGGGATGATATCCTGCCGGAAAGCATGGCGCCCGTAGCCCTGTCTGTGTTCCGGATGGTGAAGCTCCCGGTAACCTGATCTCTGTTTTCAAGAGCCGGCCTGCATTTTTCAATGATGTCAAGGTCAAGGACTTTCCCGGGCAGATCGCGTTTTGTACTGGTGAAACGCCTTTCAAATTGTTTTGCTTCTTCCGGGATATGTATGATGTTTGAAACGTCCACTTTTGAGGCCTTCCAGTGGCCGGCCGGTTTCTTTATTTCCAGCAGGTCAACACGCCCGATAAGATCATCGAATCGGGAAAATCCCAGCTCTGCGAGCAGTTCACGCACTTCCATCGCCAGAAATGTGAAATAATTGACCAGGTAATCGGCCTTCCCCGTATACTTTTTGCGTAATTTTTCGTCCTGGGTAGCTATGCCGACGGGACATGTATTGAGGTGGCACTTCCTCATCATAATACACCCCAGTGAAATCAACGCCCCTGTCGAAAACCCGAATTCTTCTGCCCCGAGCATGCCGGACAATATGATGTCCAGTCCCGTTTTCATCTGCCCGTCCGTCTGCAGGATCACGTTACGCCGCAGGTTATTGATCACAAGGATTTGCTGCGTTTCTGACAATCCGATCTCTACGGGAAGCCCGGCGTGTTTTATGGAGCTCGAGGGACTCGCACCCGTGCCTCCTTCGGCACCACTGATGGTTATGATATCGGCACCCGCTTTTGCCACGCCGGCTGCAATGGTCCCAACTCCCGAGGCTGATACCAGCTTGACACTGACCTTTGCTTTCGGATTCACATTTTTCAGGTCAAATATCAGTTGCGCCAGATCCTCAATCGAATAGATATCATGATGTGGTGGAGGCGATATCAGGGTAATACCCGGGATTGAATAGCGGGTTTTAGCGATAATTTTGTCAACCTTGTGACCGGGCAGCTGTCCTCCTTCACCCGGCTTGGCCCCCTGGGCGATTTTGATCTGGATCTCGTCTGCATTCACGAGGTAATGATTGGTCACCCCGAACCTTCCGGAAGCGATCTGCTTTATGGAACTCCTTGCACTGGTCCCGTCTTCCCGGGGACTAAAACGTTCGGGATCCTCTCCCCCTTCTCCGGTATTGCTGCGCCCTCCTATCCTGTTCATGGCTATAGCGAGCGCTTCATGGGCCTCCCTGGAAATTGAACCGTAGGACATGGCCCCTGTAACGAACCTTTTGAATATGGCTTCCACCGGTTCTACTTGATCGATATGTATGGGATTCTTCTTAAGCCTGAAAAATCCCCTAAGGAATGTTGGTTTCTGGTTCTGTTCGTTGACCAGACCGGAAAACACCTTGAAACGATCGTAATCATTCGTTTTAACTGCCCATTGCAAATGTGTTACGGTCTCCGGGTTCCAGGCATGATGTTCACCCTTCACCCTGTAATGGTAGGTACCATTGCTGTGGATCAGGCTTTCTTCGCTGGGAAGTTTAAAAGCCCTGCTGTGCGGTATAGCGGCTTCCCTGGCAAGTTCTTCGATCCCGATTCCACCAACCCTGCTGACCGTTCCCTGGAAATAACTGTCAACTGTCTCCTGGCTTAGCCCGACGGCTTCGAATATCTGGGCCGACCGGTAGGATCTCAGGGTAGAGATGCCCATCTTTGAGAGGATCTTGAGAAGGCCCTTGTTGATGGCCTTGATATAGTTCTCCTCAGCCCTCTGGTAATCGACCTGTATGGCCCTCTCGCTCACGAGCCTTTCAATGACTGCAAAAGCCATGTAGGGATTGATCACACTGGCGCCATATCCGAACAGCAATGCAAAATGATGAACCTCCCGGGCTTCTGCCGTTTCGATTACAATATCTATCTGCATCCTTTTGCGCCTGTCTATAAGGTGATGATGAACCGCCGAGACGGCCAGGAGAGAGGGAATGGGAACCAAATCCGCGTTTATACCCCGGTCCGTCAGAATGATGTAATTCTTGCCTTCATCCACAGCCTTTTCTGCCTCACGGCATATCTGATCAACAGCCTTTGCCAGGGAGCCCTTACCGCCTGAAACTGAGAAATGCAGCGGGATTGTGGATGCAGCAAATCCCTTATATCTGAGGTTTGCAATTACCTGGAAATAAGTATTATTTACCACGGGACTTGTCAGCTTGATCATCTTGCTGTGTTCAGGTCCCTCGTGCAAGAGGTTGTCCTGCAGGGATCCGATATACCCGGTAAGGCTCATTACCATATCCTCCCGGATCGGATCGATGGCGGGATTGGTAACCTGGGCAAATAACTGCCTGAAATAATTGAACAGGCGATGTGGCTTATCCGAGAGTACTGCCAGGGGCGTATCGTTCCCCATGCTTCCGACGGGTTCCTGACCCTTCTCGGCCATGCCGGAGATAATGAATTCAACATCCTCCTTGGAATAACCAAAAGCATGCAGGTAGCAGTTGTAGCTCCCACCCATATCAGGGGAGACCTGCCTTCCGACCTCAATGTCCTCCAGGTTCACACGGTTCCTGGATAACCATTCACGATAGGGATTATGGGTTGCCAGTCCCGATTTTAATTCAGGATCATAATGGATTTTACCTTCCCTGGTATCGATCAGCAACATCTTCCCGGGTTTCAGCCTCCCCTTCTCAACGATCTCCTGAGGGGGGAAGTACTTGACACCCACCTCAGATCCCATAACAACTATATCCGTATCCGTGATCACATAACGGGACGGTCGAAGGCCGTTCCTGTCCAGCGTGCCGCCGATATAGCGTCCGTCTGAGAAGATCAGGGAAGCGGGACCGTCCCATGGCTCAAGGAATGTGGAATGGTATTCATAAAATGAACGGAGATCTTCGGAAATAGGGTTCTTGGTATTCCAGGATTCAGGCACAAGGATGGAAACTGCATGCGGCAGGGATTTACCGGTCAGGTACATGAATTCCAGGACATTGTCCAGGCTGGCAGAATCCGATTTCTCGGGTTCCACGATCGGGAATATTTTGCTCAGATCATCGTCCAGGTAGTGTGACTGGAGAACAGATTCTCGGGCTTGCATCCAGTACCTGTTGCCCTTGATAGTATTGATTTCCCCGTTGTGTGCCAGCAGCCGGAAGGGCTGTGCCAGGTCCCACGACGGAAAAGTGTTTGTCGAAAAACGGGAGTGCACAAGCGCAATCGCTGAAGTAAGCCTCTTATCCTGCAGGTCAAGGTAATACTCACCCAGTTGTTCCGATGTAAGCATACCCTTGTAAATGAGTACCCGGGTGGAAAGGCTGGGGATATAAAATTTTTCCTTCTGCCCGATATCCGAGTCCATGATGGCATTCTCGATCCGTTTCCGTGCGACATACAACCTGCGCTCAAACTCCAGCTGTTCCATATCGGCTTCAAGAAGCGCCTGCTTCATGGAGGGTTCGGCCTCCCTGGCAAGGTCTCCGATATTCTTGTTGTCTCGTGGTACTTCCCTGAAGTCTATAATGCTAATCCCCTCCTCGAGAATGATCCGCTCGAAGATCTTCAGGCAGGCTTCCTCCTGCTTCTTTTCCTGGGGAAGGAACAGGATGCCTGTACCGAACTGCCCCTCAGGAGGTACATTATAACCCTGGATCAGGTAAAAATCCCTCGGCACCTGTATCATTATCCCTGCTCCGTCACCGGTCTTGCTGTCGGCTCCCTCCGCCCCCCGATGTGTCATGTTTTCGAGGACCTCAAGTCCCATTTTAATGATTTCATGAGACTTCCGCCCGCGGATATGCGTAACGAAACCTATCCCGCAATTATCGTGTTCGAACTCTGGTCTGTATAATCCCTGTTGCCGGGATCTGGATTTCATATTGTCTTTCTCCTGCTGTATGCAATAGATAAAAAGAAGCCGTCCCCAGATGTTCCTGAGAACGGCTTCCTTATCTTTTCTTATTTCCTACAGGTATACCATTCTCAGAATATTTGCCTCTTTCCTGAAAGATGTTCTGTGAGCCCGGTATACTCCGTCGTGGTGTGAATAATTATACTCATGACCGCAAATATATTTAATATTATCTTATAAATGAAAAGTTAAAAACAGTGATTTTTGACAGTTTTAAACAAAACCATGTGATAATTAACCAAATCATCACAAATCCAGTAATAATCGTATATGAGCACAGCTGCCTGAATTGCCTCGGCCTCAAGAAGGGTGATACGTGGAATTACCGTATCAAAGATGGGGATCGTTCTGACAATTTTTTTTAATTTTAAGAATCAACATCTTAAACTCCTGAACTATGAAAAATCTCATTCGCATTTTGTGCGTAAGCACGTTTTATGTTTTTTTATCTCACCTGGCCGGAGCACAGGTGGATGCCAGGATGCTGCGTCAGCCTGACGTATCTGCAAGCCATATTACCTTTGTTTATGCCGGTGATATCTGGGTGGTGGATAAAGAAGGCGGCGAGGCACGCAACCTCAGTTCCCCTTTGGGGGAAGAGATCTCTCCGAAATTTTCACCGGACGGATCAAAGATTGCCTTCAGGGCAATGTACCACGGAAATCCCGAGGTATATGTCATTCCAAGCCTCGGAGGATCACCTGAACGGATCACCTATCACCCCATGGCGGAGAACGTGGTGGACTGGTATCCGGATAGCGAAAATCTCCTGATAAGTTCTTCGCGTGAAAGCGGACGGCAGAGGTATTCCCAGTTTTTCAGGATCCCTGCAGGCGGGGGACTTGCAGACAAACTGCCCGTGCCGTACGGGGAAAAAGGGAGCCTTTCCGGTGATATGCAGCAACTGGCCTACACCTCGGAGCGAGGGGCTCGCAGGAACTGGAAAAGATACCAGGGAGGTTATGCCCCGGACATATGGATCTTTAACCTGGGCACCCTGGATTCTGAGAAGATCACAGATAACCCTGCGACTGACGCAGAGCCCATGTGGCATGGAGATATGATTTACTTCCTCTCCGACCGCGGAGAGGAGAAGCGGCTGAATATTTGGATTTATAATACTGCTGACAAATCCATCCGCCAGGTAACACGGTTCGCAGATTTTGATATCCACCATCCTTCCATTGGACCTGAGGACATAGTCTTCCAGGCCGGGGGAAAACTTTACAGGATGGACCTCGCATCGGAACAGCCTGAAGAAGTCAGCATCACCCTTTCCTCCGACCTGGCCTCCATACAGCCCAGGCTGGCCAAGGTATCGGATTTTATTCAATCCTGGCAGGTAGGTCCGGACGGGAAAAGAGCCCTTTTCGAGGCCAGGGGTGATGTATTCACCGTACCTGCGGAACACGGATACATCCGCAACCTCACCCGGACCCCGGGCATTGCGGAAAGATTCCCTGCGTGGTCACCGGACGGCAGGCATGTGGCTTACTGGAGCGACCGCTCCGGCGAATACGAGCTCTGTATCAGGGCGGGCGACGGATCCGGGGAGGAGGAACAGCTCACGAACCTGGGAGCGGGATTCAGGTATAACATCCACTGGTCCCCCGACAGCAAGATGCTGGTTTTTATGGACAACACCCAGCAGTTTTACATTTATGAACCCGATAAGAAAAAGTCCACGAAAGTGGATTTTTGTCCCCACCTGGCCTATTACGGCATGCAGAATTTCCGTCCGTCCTGGTCCTCCGATTCGAAATGGCTGGTATACTCCAAACAGGTAGCCAACCGGAATTTGGCGATCTTCCTGTATCATGTTGAGGATGGGACAATCCACCAGGTTACTTCAGGATATTATCACGATTTCATGCCTGTCTTCGATCCGGAAGGAAAGTACCTTTACTTCCTGACGAACCGTTCCTTCAGGGCAATTTACAGCGACCTGGACCAGACCTGGATCTACCCTAATGCGACCCAGATCGCCGTCACATCCCTTCGCTGCGATATCCCCTCTCCCCTGGCCGAGAAAAACGACGAGGTGGTCGTTAAGGAGGAAAAGGATGACGAAAACGGTCCGGATGACAAGGAATCCGGAGATTCAAAGAATAAGAAGGGAAAGGATAAAAAGGACGGGGAAAAAGATTCGGAAAAGGATGACAAATCCGACGATAAGGAACCACTCATTATTGAAACGGAAAACCTTGAGTCCCGGGTCATTATCCTCCCCCCGGAGGCAGGAAATTACAGCAACCTGAATGCCGTTGAGGGACAGATCCTTTATACACGTTATCCAAGAAGCGGGGCCGGTGAAGACAAAACATCCATAAAAACCTGGATGTTCAAAGACAGGGAAGAGAAGACCATCATCGAGGATGCAGGAAGCTATAAACTATCCGCTGACGGCAAGAAGATCCTGGTCGATGGTTTGCCAGTCCTGATCAGGACTTGCCGCGACGATCTGGACGATCGCATCGTCGTCTTCATGAATGTCCAGGAGCAGCGGTTCGGCAACGACAAGCGCATCTATTATGTCGAT